>CAYOHN010000001.1:0-42817 GCA_964403735.1 uncultured Spirochaetales bacterium
CAGATCCACGCGCGCGAGCATGGCCAGGTCGAGCTGCCAGTGGCCCGGCCGCGTCGCGACGAGCGCAGGATCCACGGCGCCGGCAAAGCGGCGCTCGAGCGCCTCCGCGACCGGCGCATCGACTTCGTAGCATTCGCTGCCGACGCGCGGGCCGATCACTGCCGCAGCGCCGCTGACTCCGCCCGGCGTCAGCGTCGCCAAGGCGGACAGCGCCTCGCCGATGACGCCGGCGGCGAGTCCGCGCCAACCGGCGTGCACCGCGGCCACGCACCCGTCCGGCGTGACGAGAAGCAACGGAAGGCAATCTGCGGTGACGATGCCGATCGGCAGCGCGGGATGCTCCGACACGACGGCATCCGCATCGCCGAGCGCCGCCGGCACCGGCGTCGCGCGTGCCAACACGACGACGCGCGTACCGTGCACTTGCCGCGGGCGCGCCAGGCCCGGCGGCGGCGAACACGCGCGCGTGCCGAAGCCATGCGCAACGCGCGCGTCAGCGAGCAGCGGATGCGTGATCCAGCTCACGATGCCGAGGCCTCGCGCCGGACGAGTCTCGAGAGTGCCGCGGCGAAGTCTGCCGGCGGCGGCGCTTCGAAACGCAAGCGCTCGTCGTCCCGCCCAGCGCGCGGATGGCGAAACCCGAGCACCTGTGCGTGCAGCGCCGGCCGCGTCAGTCCGAGCGACGGGAGCCCCGCCGCCGCTCGGCCGCGCGCGCGTCCATACACCGGATCCCCGACGATCGGCAGGCCGATCGACGCCAGATGGACGCGCAGCTGATGCGTTCGGCCGGTCGCCGGTCGCAGCGTGATCGACGAAACGCCGCTGGCCGGGAAGCGGCGCTCGACGGTCCAGTCCGTCACGGCCTCGCGACCACCGGCGGTGCGAATCGCCATCCGCTTGCGATCTCTCGGATGGCGGCCGATCGCGCGCTCGATGCGTCCGCCGGCAGCGCTCGGCGTCCCGCGCACCAGCGCCCCATAGATCCGCTCGATCGTGTGGTCCCGGAATTGCTCGGCCAACGCCACGTGCGCGGCGTCGTGCTTGGCGGCGACCAGCACGCCGGAGGTGCCCTGATCGAGTCGGTGCACGATGCCCGGCCGCAACACGCCGCCGATGCCGGCGAGGTCGCGGCAGTGGTGCAACAGCGCGTTCACGAGCGTTCCGCTCGGATGACCCGGCGCCGGGTGCACGACCAACCCCGCCGGCTTGTCGATGACGATCAGGTCCTCGTCCTCGTAGAGAATCACCAGGTCCATCGCCTCCGGCTCGAGGCGGGCCGCCACCGGCTGCGGAGGGTCGGCTTCGAGCGTGGCGCCCTCGTGCAGCCGCTGCGATGCGCGGGTGGGCGCCCCATCGACTCGCACGCGACCGGCGTCGATCCAGCGCTGCGCCTGTGCGCGGGGAACCGCTGCCAGCTCGGCGAGCGCGACGTCGAGACGGCGGCCCGCGTCGGCCTCCGACACGACGAAGCGAAGCACGGCCGGTTCGTCGCTCGCGCCCGGCTCAGCGACGGCCGAGGGCGCGGCCGCGGGTCTGCTGACCTCGATGCTCCTCACAGCGCAGAACGTAGCTCGGCGCCACGCGCGCCGGATCGAGACCCAGCAAGCGCGCGTATGCAACGACGAATCCGCGCACGTAGACGACCGCAGGCAGGTCGTCGAAGCGCTCGTCCTCGAGGAAACGCAGGTAGGTCGGATTGACCTTCGTGACGCCCGCGACGTCGTCGATCTCGAGCCCGCGCGCCAATCGAGCGCGGCGCAGTCGCGGGCCGTCCCATGCGGAATCCACATCGCTCTCTTCGAACGACTCGAGCTCCCGCGGCACCACCCGGTCCGGCATCGGCGGCGCTTCGACGGCCAGCGGTCGGTCCTGCTGCTCCTGCCGGCCCCACCCGGCATCGGTCGCGAACGACGGCAGCGAGTTGGGCGCCTCGGGAAGCGGCGCCGGCTCGCCGTCGAACGCCGCGCGCTCACCGAACTCGCCGGACTCGCCGGACGTGCTGGCAAGTCCCGCAAAGGGATCCGCATCCTCGACGTCGTCCACGGCACCATCCAGTGTAGCGTCGTAGGCGCGGCGCAGGTCGGGATCCGAGAGCACCCGCCAGGCTTCCTCGATGCGCTCGCGCCAGAGCTTGGCCTCGTCGGGAGACAACACGGAGTAGGCAGCGAGCGCCTGCCCGTCATAGGCTGCGCGCACCAGCATGAACGCGCGCTCGATGTCGTCGCGGCGCGCGTCCCGCGCCACCTCGAGGACCTCGTAATGATCCACTTCGTCGATCGTCTTCATCATGGCGAAGTCCCGAGTCTACAGCGGCGGGCGCGGTGCGGCGGCGGAAGCAGCTGGACGGTTCGACGAGCGCGCTCGCGCAGCGCTCTGCTGGCTCCGTGCGCGATCGTCGATCAGCTTGCGAGCGATCCGGTTCAGGTAGACCGCGGCGTCCGCCTGCGGATGACTCTGCACGACCGGTTGGCGGGTGCGAATCGCCTCGCTCACCGCGTCGTCGTGATTGACGTAGCCGAGGTACTCGGCCTCGAGCCCGAAGTACTTGCGGCAGACGCTGCGCACCGCGAAGCCGAGTCGCACGTCCTCGGCGCTGCGCACGCCATTGATGACGAGCCGGGGCCGGAACCCCTGCACCGCAGCCACGAGACGTTGGCCCTCGGCGGGCGAGATCCGGCGCACCTCCCGCAGCAGATTGTGCGGCGTGCGGATCCCGCGCTCGTTGCCCTGGTCCATCGCCTGCGTCACCAGCTTCCGCGTCGCCTCGTCGGTCATCGCGAGCCGCAGCCGGCGGTAGAAGGCCGCGCGCAGGAACGAGTACGCGTTCTCCACCGACGTCGGCTCGGGCGTCAGCACGAGGATCCCATCGTCGCTGACGAGGAAGTAGTCGAGCACGGACGGATGGGTGCCCGCCCCGAGATCCACGAGCACCCAGTCGGCCGCGAGCCTGCGCAGCTTGCCGAGCAGCTCGACGCGGCGGAAGTGGCGCGGATGCGCGACGCCGAGGTGACTCTGGGTGCCGGCGATCAGGCGCAGCCCCGGAACCGGCGTGTCGATCACGAGGCGTTCGAGATCGAGCTCTCGACGCGCGACGAACTCCGCCAGGCTGACACGGGGCATCGACACGCCCACGGCGGTGTGCAGGTTCGCGCCCTCGAGGTCCGTATCGACGGCGATCACCCGCTGGCCGGCGCGCGCCATCGCCGCCGCCACGTTGGCGGCCAGCATCGTCTTGCCGACGCCGCCCTTGCCGCCGCCGACGGCGATCAGTCGCGGACCCAGGACACGCGGCGCGCCCGATCGATCCGCAGCGCGATCGTCGGCCGGGGGCGAGCCCTGTCCGTACGGCGTGCGATTCATCGACTCATCCGCGAGATCCGTCCATACCGCGCGCCGCGTCCGCCGTGCGAGCGCCATCGGCGGTCCGGGGGGCATCCAGGGTCCGAGACGCAGCCATCGCCCGGGGGCCGTCGGTCCGGGAGCCATCCATGATCCGGAGATACACCCGCCACTCGTCGAAGCGAGCCGCCGGCAGCGACGACAGCGGGGTCCAGCGCGGGCGCATCGGCGGACGGCGCAAGCGCAAGCCTGCCTGCTCCGGCGTGCGCCCTCCCTTCGAGCGATTGCACTCGACGCAGCTGGCCACGACGTTCTCCCACGTGCTGCGGCCGCCGTGCGCGCGCGGCACCACGTGATCCAGATTCATCTCCGCGCGCGCCGGCCGCTCGCCACAGTACTGACAGGTGTGCGCGTCCCGCACCATCACGTTCGAGCGGCTGAACCGGACATGGCGACGCGGCATCCGGTCGAACACCGTGAGCAGCACGACGCGCGGCAGCCGGACCGGCCCGCGGCTCGTCCCGACTCCATCGTGACCGTTCACCACGGGCTGCAAGATCCACTCCTCGAATCCGAAGGTGCGGTGTTCGGCGTCGACGACCCGAGCGAGTCCCTGGTACACCAGCGAAAACGCTCTCTTCGCCGAGGTCACATGGATCGGCAGATACGAACGATTGAGAACGAGTACGGGCGAGTTCAGCATCTCGACTCGAGGCGCTGGCACGGTATCCCAGGCCTTGCTTTCCATCAATCGGAAGCCATCAATCGGAAGCCTCCGCGATCTCCGCGGGAGCGGGGCCGGCGGCATCCTTCAACGCGGCCCCGAGCGCCGCGACCACGGCGTCGAGATCTTCGTCGAGCAGGGTTCGGGCGTCTAGGAGCACGGCGCCCCCGGCCACGCGCGCGATCACCGGCGCGATCGCCGCGCTCGCCGCGCTCACCAGGCTCGGCGCCCGACGCAGCCGCGCGGCCAGCTCGTCGACGCCGAGCGCGTCCGGAACCAACGCCACCGCCCACGATGGCAGCTCGAAGCCCGGCGACGCGCCGCCGCCGAGCGGTACGCAGGTCTGCTGCAATTCCGCCCGCAACCGGGTAGAGCGGGCGATCGGCGCGAGCTTCCCGGCCAACCGCTGCGCGCGCTGCGCCACGGCGTCGAGTGGCTCGCGGAGCTGCTGGAGCACCGGGATCGAGTCGATCTCGCCGGCGAGCAGCGCAGACGCCGTCCAGTCGAGCGCGGCGAGTGTCATCTTGTCGAGACGCAGGGCCCGCGCCAGCGGGTGGCGGCGCAGCGTCGCGACGAGGTCGGCTCGGCCGACGACGATGCCGGCCTGGGGACCGCCGAACAGTTTGTCGCCCGAGAAGCACACGAGGTCGGCGCCGAGCCGGATCCGCGCCGGAGCGTAGGTCTCTTCGGGAAGGCCGGAATCGCGCAGATCCGCCAGCGCGGCGCTGCCGAGATCTTCGAGCAGCGGCAGCCCGTGTTCGCGAGCGATCGCCGCCAGCGCCGGCAACTCCACGTCGGCGGTGAAGCCGCGGACTTCGAAGTTGCTGCGGTGCACCTTCAGCAGCAGGGCCGTCTCCGGCCCGATCGCGCGCCGGTAGTCCTCGGGATGGGTCCGGTTCGTCGTGCCGACCTCGACGAGCGTGGCGCCGGCGGCGGTGAGCATGTCCGGCAGCCGAAACGACCCGCCGATCTCGATCAACTCGCCGCGCGAGACGACGACCTCCCGGCCGCCGGCCAGCGCCTGGACCGCCAGCACGAGCGCTCCGGCGTTGTTGTTGACCGCAAGGGCCGCTTCGGCGCCGGCGAGCAGCGCGAGTTTGCCGGCGACGGCGTCCAGCCGATCGCCACGGCGGCCCGTCTCCAGATCCAGCTCGAGGCTTCCGTAGCGGGTCGCCGCGAGCGCCGCCGCCGCGGCAGCCGGCGGCGCCAGGAGCGCGCGACCGAGATTGGTATGGAGCGCGACGCCGGTGGCGTTGACGACGCGCGTCGGGTGGGGGCGCGCCAGCGATCGAGCGCACGACAGTGCCGCAGCGCCGAGGTCCCCCAGCGCCAGGGGCCGCGCGACCGGGCCGGCCGAAGCGCGCTCTCGGGCCTCCGCCAGCGCCGCGCGGACGCCCGCCGTGATGGCCCACGTGGGAAGCTCCGGAGCCTGCGCCCGCACGGCCGCCGCCAACCGCTCCACGGAGGGGAGCGCTCGGCGAGGGTCGGACGCAACGGTCGGCGGCATCGTTCCCGACCGTACACCGGCGCGCGCCCGGCGACCATTGTGGCCCCTCGGGGCAAACTGCTTTTACGTGGGCGGAGCGAGCTCCCGGCGGTTGCACTCGGGAATCCGATGGGGGATCGTAGGCCTGATTTTGCCGACGATTCCGCTGCGCGCAGGATCCGGTCCGTTTGGGTTGACAGGCACCGGGGTGCAACGAGCCCGCAGACCGGATCTCGCTCGAAACGAAAGCCCGAAACGAAAGCTGACACCGTCGCGGGCAAAGTCAGCTGGGCAACAGCAGCGAACTCGTCGTCGAAAAGAACCGATCCACAGAACGCTACGATAGAAAGCCGCTACGACGAAGATCGAGGCGGTTCGAGATACCCAGTGCGAGTCGAGCAGCCGGGCGCAACGACGCCCGCCGGGACAACGAAGAAGAGCAACCAACGCCTGTCCGGAGGCCGCTAGCCGGCCCCCGCACCCCGTTCTGCACCCCATCCGCGCCCCTGAGGCCCCGGGCCGAGGGGGCTGACCGCTCCGACGTTGCCCGCGCCGGCTCGCCAGCCAGGCCGGGGCGATGCACAACGAAATCGTGATCAACGCGATCCGCGGCGAGACTCGGGTCGGCATCCTCGAACGGGGCAGCCTCAGCGAGCTGCTGATCGAGCGTGCCGCCGGGCGCAGCATGGTCGGCAACGTCGTGAAGGGGCGCGTGTCCCGGGTGCTCCCGGGCATGCAGGCGTCCTTCGTCGACATCGGTCTCGAGAAGGCCGCGTTCCTGTACGCCGGCGACTACTTCGAGTACGACCGCGACGTCGATCTCGGCGACGACGACAACGGCGGACGCGGGGGCCGCGGCGGCGGCCGCGGACGGGGCCGGCCGGGGCGCAACGGCGGCGGCCGCCAGGTCCCGCGCATCGACACGATCCTGTCCGAGGGGCAGGAGATCATCGTGCAGGTCGCGAAGGAGCCGATCGGCACCAAGGGCGCGCGCATCACGTCGCACGTCGCGATCGCCGGGCGCCACCTGGTGCTGACGCCGTCGGGATCGCGGGTGGGCGTCTCGCGGCGCATCGACTCGGACCGCGAGCGTCGGCGGCTGCGCGACATCGTCGAGCGGGCGCGGCCGCGCGACGTCGGCTTCATCATCCGCACCGCCGGCGAGGGGGTGCGCGAGGCCGACCTCGAGGCGGATCTCCGGTACCTCGTCTCGGTCTGGGAGCAGATCAACAGCCGACGCGAGGGCGCGCGGGCGCCGGCGGTGCTCTACGCCGAGCCGTCGCTGCCGCTGCGCGTCGTGCGCGACGTCGCCAGCAGCGATACGCGGCGCATCGTCGTCGACAACGAGACGGTGTACGAGGAGCTGCGCGGCTTCGTGACGCGTTTCTGCGCCGATCCGCGGCCGCGCGTCGAGCTGTACAAGGGGACGCGGCCGATCTTCGACCACTTCGGTATCGAGCCGGAGATCGACGCCAACCTGGGCCGCAAGGTGTGGCTCAAGTCCGGCGGCTACCTGATCATCGACCAGAGCGAGGCGCTGACCGCCGTCGACGTCAACACCGGGCGCTACGTCGGCAAGCGCGACCTCGAGGACACGGTGCTCAAAACCAACCTCGAGGCGGTGAAGGAGGCGGTGCACCAGCTCCGCTTCCGCAACATCGGCGGTCTGATCATCCTCGATCTGATCGACATGGAGACCACCGAGAACCGCGAGAAGGTCTACCGGGCGCTGCAGGATACGCTGCGCCAGGACAAGGCCAAGACCAACATCCTGAAGATCTCCGAGCTGGGTCTGGTCGAGATGACGCGCAAGCGCACGCGCGAGAACCTGGTGCAGCAGTTGTGCGAGCCGTGCGCGCATTGCCAAGGGCGCGGCTACGTGCTCTCGCGCGAGAGCGTGACGTACAAGGTGCTGCGCGAGATCCGCAACGATCTTCCGCGGTTCTGCGGCCAGCGCATCGCCGTCGCGGTGAACCCGCGGGTCGCCGAGCTGCTGCTCGGCGCCGAGCGCGAGTCGCTCACCGAGATGGAGGAGAAGCTCGGTCGCTCGATCGAGGTGCGGGCCGTCCCCGGCGTGCACCAGGAGCACTTCGAGGTGATCGCGCTCGACGAGGGCCCGCCCGTCCCGCTGCGACTGCCGTGGCTCGGCCTCGGCGAGGACGCGCCGGCGGACACCGAGCCCATTCTGTTTTCGGAGCCGTTCGAGGACGAGCTGCCCGTGCCGGAGCCCGAGTCGGAGCCCGAGTCGGAGCCGGAACCGGAACAGGGCCTCATCGAGGGCCGACCCGACGTCGCGCTGGCGGACGTCGAGGAGACCGCGGACGCGGACGAAAGCTCGGACGTCGAGGAGAGCTCGGGGTGGCCGGATCCGACCCACGCCGCGCCGACCGAAGAACTCGAGCCGCCGGAGCGCCGGACCGCCGTGGCGCGGGCCTTGTCCCCCGCCGGAGACGCCGCCAGCGCCGACCTCCAACCGGTTGACGAGGCTCCCGAATCCCCGATACTGCCTGGCTCCTCGGAGCCCGAGGCCTAGAGCAATCCCAGCCGGGGTCGTCTCCAGCAAAGCCCGAACAGGACCCAGGACCCAGGACCCGAACAGGAGCGTCGACGATGTACGCGGTAGTCCGCACGGGCGGGAAACAGATCCGGGTCAGCCCCGGCGAGGCGGTCTGGGTGGAGAAGCTGCCCGGCGAGATCGGCGAGCAGGTGCACCTGGACGAGGTGCTGCTCCTCGGCGGGGACGGCGAACCGCAGATCGGCGCGCCGCAGGTGCCGGGCGCGCGGGTCGTCGCGACGATCACCGGACACGGTTTGGGCGAGAAGCTCGTCGTCTTCAAGTACAAGCGCCGCAAGCGCTATCGGCGCAAGCAGGGACATCGACAAAACTACACGCAGATCCGTGTCGAACGGATCGAGGCGTAGGATCCCCGTTCCATGGCACACAAAAAAGGACAGGGAAGCTCGCGAAACGGACGCGACAGCCACGGTCAGCGCCGCGGCGTCAAGCGTTTCGGCGGGCAGCAGGTGAATGCCGGGACGATCCTGGTCCGCCAGGTCGGCACGCGCATCCACCCGGGTCGCAACGTCGGGATGGGGCGGGACTACACGCTGTTCGCGCTCGTCGACGGGACCGTGCAGTACGGGCCGTCGAAGGGTCACGTGACGGCACGGGTCGAGCCGAACGCCTCCTAGGAGCCACTCCTCCGCATCCGATCCTCGACGATCCTCGAGACGCGGGTGGCCCCGGAGCCCCGACGTCGCGAGGGCGACGATCGGAGCGCCGGTGAGCCCCCGGCGAGTCCGGCGATGAACTCCAGCGATTCCTTCATCGACGAAGCCGTGATCGAGATCGTCGCGGGTCGCGGCGGGAACGGCTGCGTGAGCTTCCGGCGCGAGAAATTCGTCCCGCGCGGCGGCCCCGATGGCGGCGCCGGCGGCCGCGGCGGCGACGTCGTGCTCGTCGCCGATCTCGGCCTCTCGACACTGCTCGACCAGAAGCTGCACCCGCTGGTGCGCGCGCCCGACGGCGTCCACGGTGCCGGGGGCCGACGCGACGGGCGCGCGGGCGACGACGTCGAGCTGCGGCTGCCGGTCGGAACCGTCGTCTACGACGCCGATGCGCCGGCCGGCACGCCGCCGCTCGCGGACCTGGTCGAACACGGCCAGCGCGTACCGATCGCCCGCGGCGGCCAAGGCGGCCGCGGCAACCGCAGCTTCGCCACGCCGACCCGGCAGACACCCGACACCGCCGAGCCCGGCCGCAGCGGCGAGACGCACCGGCTGCGCCTGTCGCTGAAGCTGCTCGCCGACGTTGGCCTCGTCGGCCTGCCCAATGCCGGCAAGTCGACACTGCTGCGCCGGCTCTCCGCAGCTCGCCCGCGGATCGGCGCGTATCCGTTCACGACGCTGGTGCCGTCGCTCGGCGTCGTCGAGGTCGGCGAGCGGCGGTTCGTGGCGGCTGATTTGCCGGGACTGATCGCGGGCGCCAGCCGAGGCGCCGGCCTCGGCGACCGCTTCCTCCGTCACGTCGAACGCACGCGGGTGCTGGTGCACGTGCTCGACGTCGGCAGCGCCTGCGCCCACGGGCTCGACCCGCTCTCGCCGCTCTCAGACTGGGAGACGATTCGAGGCGAGCTGGCCGCGTACGCGGCGACGCTCGCGGAGCGGACCGAGATCGTGGCGCTCAGCAAGATCGACCTGATTCCGGCGGACCAGCGCGAGATGGCGCTCGGCCCGCTCGAGGCCGCGCTGCGCGCGCACGGCCGCGAGGTGGTGCGCGTGTCGAGCCCCACCGGCGAGGGCATCGACGCGCTGCGCTTCGCGATGGCGCGGGCGCTGGAGGTCGCGGATGTCGCGCTGCTCGCCGGCGCGATGATCGCGGCGGAGGCAACGACGTGAGGACCGCAACGCGCAAGGCGAGGCGCATCGTCGTCAAGGTCGGCAGCTCGATCCTGACGGCGGCCGGCGCCGCACGCGCGCGCGTATTCACCGAGCTGATCCGCCAGGTCGCGGACCTGGCGGATCAGGGCCGCCAGGTGGTCATCGTCTCCTCCGGCGCGATCGCGATGGGCGCACACCGGCTCGGCTGGTCGCATCCGGGCCGCTCGATCCCGGAAAAGCAAGCCGCGGCGGCCGTCGGTCAGATCGCGCTGATGGAACGCTACCGAATCGGCTTCGCCAAACGCGAGCGACAGGCGGCACAGGTTCTCGTGACGCGCTCCGGGATCGACGATCGCGAGCGCTTCCTCAATGCGCGGCGCACATTGCTGACGCTGCTCCGGATCGGCGTGGTTCCGATCGTCAACGAGAACGACACCGTCTCGACCGAGGAGATCCGCTTCGGCGACAACGACAACCTGTCCGCGACCGCCGTCAACCTGGTGGCTGGCGAGCTGCTGGTGCTGCTCACCGACGTCGACGGCCTGTACCGCAGCGCGCCGACGGCTACCGATCCGAAGCCGGCGCGTTGGGACGTCATCGAGCGCATCACGCCGGAGATCGAGCGGGCCGCCGGCGGCAGCGATCACGCGTTCGGCCGCGGGGGCATGGTCACGAAGCTGCAAGCGGCCCGGACCGCGGCGCGCTCCGGCGCGGCGACGGTGATCGCCAACGGGCGCCGCCGCGGCGTGTTGCTGCGCGTCGCTGCGGGCGAGCCGGAAGGCACATTGTTCCTGCTCGGACAGGAGCGCCGCCTCGGTAGTCGCAAGCACTGGCTGGCGTTCACGGCGCGCCCACGCGGGGAGCTGCGCCTCGACGCCGGCGCTGCGCAGGCGTTGCTCGAACGCGGCCGCAGCCTGCTGCCGGCCGGCATCCGCGCCGTCGTCGGCCACTTCGGCATCGGCGATCCGGTGCTGTGCACCGATCCGGACGGACGCGAGATCGCGCGCGGGCTCGTCGCCTACTCCTCCCAGGACGTGACGCGGATCTGCGGGCTCTCCACGCGTCAGATCGAGTCGGTGCTAGGCTATTCGAACGGCACTGAGGTGATCCATCGCGACGATCTCGTCGTCCTCGAGGGCAACGATCAAGACCTCGTGACCAAGCCCTCGTGACCAAACCTCGTGTCCTCGAGATACCGGAGCCATCGGGCATGAGCCACGCCGACCTCGAGCAGCAGATTGCCGACATCGCCACCGCCGCGCGGGCGGCGTCGCGACAGACCGCGGCGCTGACGCGCGCGCAGAAGGACGCGTGGCTGCTGCTCGCCGCCGAGCGCCTCGAAGCCGCGCGCGATCGCATCCTCGAAGCCAACCGCGCCGACATGGCAGAAGCTGAGCGCGCGGGTCTCGAAGCGCCGATGGGGAAGCGCCTCGCGCTCGAGGGCGCGAAGTGGCGCACGATGATCGCGGGCCTGCGCGACGTCGCCGCGCTGCCGGATCCCGTCGGCGAGAGCACCGGCTCGTGGGTGCGGCCGAACGGCCTGCGCGTCGGTCGCATGCGCATCCCGCTCGGCGTGATCGCGATGATCTACGAATCGCGCCCGAACGTGACGGTCGATGCCGCGGCGTTGTGCGTGAAGGCCGGTAACGCGGTGATCCTGCGCGGCGGCTCCGAGGCGATCCGCTCGAACCTCGCGCTCGGCGAGGAGATGCGCGCTGCAGCGCGCGAAGCCGGCCTGCCGGAGGATGCGATCGCGATCATCCCGACGACGGATCGCGCCGCGATCGACTTCCTGTTGGTCCGCAACCGCGAGATCGACCTGGTCATCCCGCGCGGCGGACCCGGTCTGATCCGCAAGGTCACCGAGACGTCGACGATCCCGGTCCTCGAGCACGACGCGGGTGTGTGTCACATCTTCCTCGACGCGCGAGCCGATGCCGAGATGGCGACGGCGATCGTCGTCGACTCGAAGATCCAGCAGATGGCCGTGTGTAACGGACTCGAGACGCTGCTCGTGCACCGCGAGTCGGCGCCCGCGCTGCTGCCGCGCGTGCTCGGCGCGCTGGCCGCCGAGGGCGTCGAGATCCGCGGCTGTCCGGTGACGCAGGCGCTGTTCCCGAGCGCCAAGCCAGCCACCGAGGAGGACTGGTTCGCCGAGTACCTCGCGCCGATCCTCGCGGTGCGCGTCGTCGACGACCTGGACGCCGCCATTGCCCACATCCGCCGTTACGGCTCGAACCACACCGAGGTGATCGTCACCGAGGACTATGCGTCGTCGCAGGCATTCGTGCGCCGCGTGGATTCCTCGACGGTCGGCGTGAACTGCTCGACCGCGTACGCGGACGGCTACCGGCTGGGCCTCGGCGCCGAGATCGGGATCTCCACGTCGAAGCTCCACGCGTACGGACCGATGGGGCTCGAGGGGCTGACCGCGCAGAAGTTCGTGCTGTTCGGCGACGGCCAGTTGCGGCCCGATTGACGTTGCGCCTCGTCGGCGTCTACGGCGGGACGTTCAACCCGATCCACGTGGGACACCTGCGGGCGGCCGAGGAGGTGGCGGAGGCGCTCGGCCTGGCGCGCGTGCTGTTCGTGCCGAGCGCGGTGCCGCCGCACAAGACCGACGACCCGGCTGACGCCATCGCCCCGGCCGCGCTGCGACTCGACTGGGTGCGGCGTGCGATCGCCGACAATCCGGGTTTCGAGATCGAGCCGATCGAGGTGGAGCGCGGCGGCGCCTCGTACCTGGTCGAGACACTCGCCGCGCTGCGGAATCGGCTCTCGGCCAGCGACGAGGAACCGGTGTTCCTGGTGGGATCCGATGCGTTTGCCGAGATGGGGGCTTGGCGGGAGCCGGCCGCGTTGTTCGCGCTCGCTCATTATGCGGTGATCGTGCGCCCTCCGCTGCGCTCCGGCAGCCTCGCCGACTGGCTGCCGGCGACGGTGCGCGGCGAGATCGAGATCGCGCCGGACTGCCGCTCGGCCCGGCATCGGCGGGCGGGCACCTGGCTGCGCCTGGTCGAGATCGCCGGATTCGACGTTTCCGCGTCGGATCTGCGCGCGCGCCTGCGCGACGGACGGTCCGTGCGCTATCTCCTTCCAGAGCCGATCCGAGACGCCGTTCTGAAGAGTGGAGTCTACGGAGCCACGCCGGGCGTTCCCCACGGGCCCGGCGATGGGCCGCCGGCGAATCGACTGGATGACGGGCGCGAAGATCGACAGAAAGCCGACCAGCCAGACCGCTCACCCAGCCAGAAAGCTCACGAGACGGGAGGACGAACCGGAGTGCAGACGAGCCGATGACCTCTGCGGAGAAGACGCGAATCGCGGTGGATGCAGCCTTGGACGTGAAGGCAGAAGACGTGATCGCCCTCGACGTCGGAGGGCTGTCGTCGTTTGCAGACGTGTTCGTCGTCTGCACCGGGCGCTCCGACCGGCAGGTCCGCGCCATCGCGGACGCCATCGAGCAAGCTGCCAAGCGCGCCGGAAAGCCGCCCCTCGGCATCGAGGGCTACAGCGAGGGACGTTGGGTGCTCGTCGATCTCGATGACGTGATCGTCCACGTCTTCGAACCGGAGGCGCGCGAGCACTACGACATCGAGCGGCTCTGGAGCGACGCACCGCGAATCGAGACGGTTGCTTCGGCGGCGGACAAGGCGGCACCGTGAGCGCTCGATCGATCGACCGCTCCGATGGCGTGCGCAGCGGGCCGGTACTGCTCGTGGTCCTCGATGGCTTCGGACTGGGGGATCGCGGGGCCGGCGATGCGACGGCGCTCGCGCATGCGCCGTTCTTCGCGCGCGCGGACCAGCACTTCCCACACGCGCGCCTCGAGACTTCGGGCCCCGCCGTCGGTCTGCCGCCCGGCCAGATGGGCAACTCCGAAGTCGGTCACATGACGATGGGCGCCGGGCGCATCATGGATCAGGACATGACACGGATCTCGAAGGCGTTTTCCGAGCACGGCGCCGAGCAGGTGCCGGCGATTCGCGATGCGCTCGCCGAGGCCAAGCGCGGCAAGGGCCGGCTGCACCTGCTCGGACTCGTCTCCGATGGAGGCGTGCACAGCTCGCTCGATCACCTGGTGGCGCTGATCGAGGCCTGCGGCCGCGAAGGGGTTCGTCCGGTGCTGCACGCGTTCCTCGACGGACGCGATACCGCTCCGCGGTCTGCGCTCCGCTTCTTGGAGCAGCTCGCGTCTCCGCTCGCCGATGCGGGTGGTCACGTCGCGACGGTGACGGGGCGCTTCTTCGCGATGGACCGCGACAACCGTTGGGATCGCGTCGGGCGGGCGGTCCGTGCCATCCTGGATCGCGACGGCCAGAAGGCCGCGAGTGCCGAGAAAGCCGTCCAGGCCGCGTACGCGCGCGACGAAGGCGACGAGTTCATCCAGCCGACCGTCGTCGACGGGGGCGACGCGCTCGAGGACGGCGACGTCGCCATCTTCTTCAACTTTCGCGCTGATCGCGCCCGCGAAATCACCAACGCGCTCACCAGCGCAGCACCCGAGAAGTTCGCAGATCAGCTCGAGCTCGCGCGGCCCGTCCGGCCGGCGCGCTTCGTGTGCCTGACCGAATACGACGCGGACTTCGATCTGCCGGTCGCGTTCCCGCCGTCGACGCCGCATCGGATCCTGGGCGAACTCCTCGCCGAAGCCGGACTACCGCAGCTGCGCATGGCGGAGACCGAGAAGTACGCCCACGTGACGTTCTTCTTCAACAGCGGCCGCGAGCAGCCGTTCGACGGCGAGGAGCGCGTGCTGATCCCGTCGCCGCGCGACATCGACACCTACGACCATCGCCCCGAGATGAGCGCGCCGGCGCTGACCCGCGCGTTGCTGGAGAAGCTCGACGATCGCGACTATGCGTTCGTGCTGGTGAACTACGCGAATCCCGACATGGTGGGTCATACCGGAGTGATCCCGGCCGCCGTGAAGGCCGTCGAGACGATCGATCACTGTCTCGACTTGGTGACGAAGAAGGTGCTCGAGCGCGGCGGCCAGGCTCTGATCACGGCCGACCACGGCAACTGCGAACAGATGATCGATCCGGAGTCCGGTGGTCCGCACACCGCGCACACGACGAATCCGGTCCCGATCTGGTGGATCACGCGGGATCCGCAGGGCGCGCGGCTGCGGGACGGCGGCCTCGCCGACCTGGCCCCGACGGTCCTCGAGCTGCTCGAAGTCCCGGTCCCGCGCGAGATGAGCGGAAAGAGCCTGATCGTTCCGTCCTGAACGAAGCGGATGAGAAACCGGGCGAGATCCCGCCGCGGACTCGACCTCCCCCGCTGGTCCCGGTGGAGCCCCCGTTGCGCAACCTGTTCGCGATGCTCTCGAGCGCCGGGTTGGACCTGTTGCTGCCGCGCGCCTGCGCGCGCTGCGCCGGACGTGTCGCGGGAGACGCCGTTCTATGTCGGGCGTGCGCTCGCTGCCTGTTGCGGCTTCCGCGCCATGGCGAGCCGCGAGCGCCGGCGCCGCTGACGACTTGGGCCGCCGAGGTCGCGTACGACGGAGAGCTCGAGCAGTGGATCCACCGCTTCAAGTACCCGCAGCCGGGGCTCGCCGGGCTCGATGCGCGGCCCGCGGCGCTGCTGACGGCGCTGGTGGCGGACGCCGCCGCGCGGCTGCCGCACCCGCGTCCCCGGTTGGTCATCCCCGTGCCGATCGCTCCGCGCCGACTGCGCGCCCGTGGCTTTCACCCGGCCGGCATGCTCGCCGGCGCGGTCGCGCGTACGCTCGCGGCACGCTGCGCGCACGGCGCGCTCGTCACGACCCGCGAGACCGCGAGCCAGACGGGACTCGACCGCGCGGCGCGCCGGCGCAACGTCCGCGGCGCCTATGCCGCTCGGCCCGGCTTCCTCGCCGAGCGCGCCGTCGTGCTGGTCGACGACGTCGTCACCACCGGCGCCACGCTCGCGGCCTGCGCCCGCGCGCTGCGCCGTGCGGGGGCGCGGGAGATCCACGCCGTCTGCGTCGCGCGCAAGCTATGACCCCAATCGATGATCCGGGCTCGCGACGCGCAGCGGCGTCACGTCCGTCGCCCGGCCAACGCCTCGATGAGCTTTTCGCGCAGGCGATCCGGATCGACGGGCTTCTTGAAGATCACACCCTCGAGACCTTCCAGGCGGCTGCGTTTGATCACGTGATCACGGTCGTAGTGGAACGCAGTCATCATCAGCACGGGCAGTTCCGGGAAGCGCTCGCGCACGGCCAGGAACAGCTCGTAGCCATCCATGTTCGGCATCACCACGTCGCTGAGCACGATGTCGATGCCGCCCTTCTCGAGCACGGCCAGCGCTTCGACGCCGTCGCCGGCGGTCTCGACGTGACAGCCCTCGCCAGTCAGCAGCTCGGCGAGCGACTTGCGGATGCCGAGGTCGTCGTCGGCGATCAGGATCCGCGCACCCGCCAGGCGGGGATCCGGCGCGTGGGCGCCGGGCTTGTGGGATCGCAGGTCCACCATGCGCGCGGGACCGACGTATTGCACGGTCTCGTATTTTTCGCCGGCCGCCATCTCGCCGACCCGTTCGACGATCTCGGCGATCCGGGCGATCTCGCGCCGGATCGCATCGATGCGCTCGGTCTCCACCGAGCAGTCGGCCTCGCCCGCCAGCCGATCGACGTCGCGCTCGAGCAGCTCGGCCTGGTTCAGGATCACGGCGAGCGGATTGTTGATCTCGTGCGACAGCCCGATCGCCACCTCACCGAGCGTCGCGAGCTGATCCTTCTGCAGGATCTCGCGCAGATCCTTGGCGAAGCCGATGGTGCCGTCCTCGCGACCGTGGTCGTCGTGGAGGAGCGTGCCAGAAATCGCCACCGGGATCTCTTCTCCGGTCTTCGACAGGAACGTGGTCCGGAGGTGAGCGGCGATGCCGCGCCCCCCGTGCTCGGGCCTCCGCATCGCGGACATCACGCGCCTGGCTTCGTCGAGGCTCGGATACAGCTTCGCGACGAAGTGCCCGAGGATCTCGTCCGGCCGATAGCCGAGAATCTGGCTCGCCCCGTCGTTGTAGTAGTCGACGACCCCCTTGCGGTCCGTCGCCACCACGATGTCCGTGGAGCTGGCGATCAACTGCTCGAGTCGTTCCCGGGTGAGCGCCATGGGTACTCGTCCGCCCTCGCTCGTGGTCTTCCGGTCAGTGGATTCCCTGGACCGCCAGCCAGCGCTCGGCGTCGATCGCCGCCATGCAGCCGGTCCCCGCGGCCGTGACGGCCTGCCGGTAGACCGGGTCCGTGGCGTCACCACACGCGAAGACGCCGTCGATGGACGTGTAGGTAGAACCGGGCTTCACGCGGATGTAGCCGACGTCGTCGGTCTCGAGCTGGTCGCGCACCAACGCCGTGTTCGGCTCGTGCCCGATCGCCACGAACAGCGCGCCGACGGCGAGCTCGCGGGTCTGGCCAGTCTTCACGTCCCGGATCCGCACGCCGGTGACGAACTCGTCGCCGAGCACCTCGTCCACCTCGGCGTTCCATGCGAACTCGATCTTCTCGCTCTTGCGCGCGCGCTCCGCCATGATCTTCGAGGCGCGCAGCTCGTCGCGGCGATGGATCAGGGTGACCTTCGGCGCATAGCGCGCGAGGAACAGCGCCTCCTCCACCGCCGTGTCACCGCCGCCGACGACGGCCATGTCCTTGCCCTTGAACAGCGCGCCGTCGCAGGTGGCGCACGCTGACACGCCGCGGTTCGTCAGCCGCTCCTCGGACGGCAGGCCGAGCCACTTCGCCGACGCGCCGGTCGACAGGATCACCGCATCGGCGGTGAACGAGCGCTCGCTGGTCTCGATCCGGAAGGGCCGCTGCGCGAGATCGATCCGGGTCGCGTCTTCCTGGTAGACGCGCGCGCCGAAGCGCTCGGCCTGCTTCTGGAAGCGCTCCATCATGTCCGGCCCGGACAGCGCCTCGGGAAACCCGGGATAGTTCTCGACGTCCGTCGTGAGCATCAGTTGGCCACCGATCGCGAGACCGGCGACGACGACCGGGTGCAGCTCCGCGCGCGCGGCGTAGAGCGCCGCCGTCCAGCCGGCGGGACCCGAGCCGACGATCACGAGCTTCACGTGCTCGGCCGCCGCGCCGCCGCCAGCACCCGGCCCGCCCCCATCGATCCCGAGCAGGCCGTCGAGCTGGCCGGTCTGGTCGAGCGCCGAGAGATCGTCGAAGCCGCCGACGTGGCGCTCGCCGATCCAGATCTGCGGCACCGTCCGCTGCCGACTGCGCTCGATCATCTCGTCGCGCCGATGGGGTTCTGCCTCGATGTCGATCTCGGTCCACTGCTGCCCCCTCGCCGCGAGCAGTCGCTTGGCCATGTCGCAGTACGGGCAGGACGGCTTCGAGTAGATCGTGATCTCGGGCATCGGACCTCCGGGGGGCTTTATCGACAGGGATGAGGGTAACGGCCTGCGGCACCCCCAGCGAGCCGCCCTCCAGCGGAAGCGGCTCCGTTCAGAGCGGCTCGGTGATCGGCAGATCTTCCCACAGCAACTGCAGGAAGGTCCCGATGAACAGCGACAGGAAGGTCATCAGCAATACCGCCGTCGGGAAGGCGTAAACCGGTTCGATGCCCATGATGCGCGGCAGCTCCCCGAGGAACGCAGGCGTCGTCATCCGCAGCACCTCCATGTCGATGCCCGGCTCTGCGCCCCACGTGCGCGACACCATGAAGCCGCCGAGCAGCGTGGTCACGACGATGCCGAGTCCGAGTGCCTGCAACACGCCGAGCAGCCAGATCCGCCGCGCCCGGTAGAAGGCCTCCTGAGGGTCCGGAATCCGACGCCGAACCTCGACGTAGAGGTACAGCAGGGTCATGAATCCGAGCAGCACGACGGTGACCCCGAGAGGAAACCACGGTCGCTTCGCGAGATCCCACACCTCGTCGATCAGGAACACCGGCAGGTAGCCGACGATGATGCCGGCCCCGATCCGCGGGACCGCACCGTGGAAGAACGACAGGTCCTTCTGCACGACGAAGCGCACCAGCAGATACCAGAGCACGATGCCGAGTACCGCCAACACCTGCAGCGTGCAGGCGGCGTCGAAGAAGACCGGCGCGCGCTCGTACGCGAACACCGCGCCGACGAACGGCCAGATCAGCGCCAGGATCGCGAGGCAGTACGCCTGCGTCGAATGCCAAGAGAGCAGGCCGCGAAAGTGACCGTTCCCGCGCGCGAGGTTCTCGGCGTGGCGAATCACCGCGGCGGCGCGCGGCACGTCGTAGCGGCGCAGGAACCACACCTCGAGCTTGCGCAGCAGCCGCTGGCAGTCGCGCGAAGCGACGCGGCGCAGGAACGGCGAGAGATGGGCCGTCCGGCGCAGTCGTCCCGTGGGTTCGACGACCGCCGCGGCCAGTACCTCCTGCTCGCGCGTGTCGAACGGCGAATCCTCTCCCTCGAAGGCTTCGTTGCTCTCGTCGAGGCAGGTCTCCTCGAGCCACTCGTGGAACGCGCGCGCCCCGAGATCGAGCAGCAGCGCGTCGCCGCGCGCATCGGGCGGCGCGGCGAGCGCCTGCAGCAAGGCCCTCGGCGTCGCCTCGGGCGCAGCGGCACTCCCCGTGCTGCCGGCGAGCCATGCCTCGATCGCTCCGGGCGCGACGCGCTCGCGCACCAGCACATCGGCACCGCGACTCACCAGCTTGCGCAGGTGGAGGATCGCGAGTCGCAGCGGAGGCTGGGTCGCGAGTTCCTTCTCCGCCACGAAGCCGGCGATCTCTCGCGCCAACACGACGAGATCTCCGTGGATCCGGACGTTGGTCGCAGCGGACGGCGGCCGGCTGCCCGCCAGCCCGTCGAGTACGCGCTCGAGATGCGCCGGAATGCCGGCCAGCAACCGGCGCAGCGCGTCCTGTGCTTCCCGGCGCGTCGCGCCCTCGCCGAGCCGGCGCGGATCCGACCACAGATCCTCGAGCTGGAGGTGGAACTCGAACGGGTCGTGATGTTCGAGATGGAAAGAGAACGTCTCTGCGAACAACGGCGTCGCCGCTGCGTCCGAATCTCCTCCCTGCGACAGGGGAACCCGCTCGAAGCGGACCTCGCGCGCGTGGAAGGCCCAGTGAAAACGCAGCCGCATGCCGAGCCGCTCGATCTCGACCTCGAGCGGCGCCGCTCCCCCGCGCCCCGGCGCGGCGGCCCTCCCGTTCGCCGCCACGACGGCGCTCTCAGAGGACCGGCTGGCCAGGATTTTCGCCGCTCTGGTAGTAGGCCTCGACGCGCTCGCCGAGCATCCGTACGCGTTCGGGGATGCCTTCCGGAAGCGGCCAGCGCGCGCTGGCCACGCGCATCCGCTCGAGCAGCATTCTCGCGTCCGGATAGTCCTCGCGCACCAGCGCCTCGTCCACAGCGAGCCAGTGCTCGAGCGCCGTGCGCGTTTGCGAGATCCGCTCGGCGAGCTCCCCCATCCCGGGCGATGCGATGCCGCTCTGCTGCACCTTGGTGGCGAACTCCGCGAGTTCCTGGAGCGCCTGTTCCAGGCGCGGGCGCAACCCCTCGTCGGCCGCACGGATCTCCTGAAGGATGTCCTCGAAGCGCCGGCGCAGCGGTTCGTGTGAGATCTCTCGCATCAGGATCACGCGACCGAGCGTGTCGCGGGCAGTGTCCGCCAGCGTGCGCACGGCGACGCGCAGGCGCAGCGACACGCTGCCGGTGGTGACATCGAGCTCTTCGTACGTCGGCTTGGCGGCTCCGGATTCCTCGCAGCCGACGCCGAGCCGACGCGAGACCTCGCGCACCTCGCGCAGCGCGTGGGCGCCGAGGACCTCTTCGAGAGGACGACCGCTCGGGTCGTCGTCGAGACCGAGATACTCGCGACCGGGGCGGTTGGCCGCCCTTACCACGCCCCGGGCGTCGATGACCAGCGCGCCGATCGGGATCTCGTCGATCGCCGCAGCGAGGAACACGTTGGCGCGGCGAAGATCTTCGAGCAGGACGTCGTTCTGCACGCGCAACCGATGCAGCTCGACGGCGCGGTGAACGAGCTGTTTCAGCTCCTCCGGCTCCCACGGCTTCGTCACGTACGCGTACACGTGACCCTCGTTGATCGCGCGGACCATCGCATCGCCGTCGGCGTAGCCCGTGAGGATGATGCGTGTCGTGTTCGGATGGCTCTCGCAGACGAGCGCCAGGAACTCGACGCCCGTCATCTCGGGCATGCGCTGGTCCGTGATCACCGCAGCGATCGGCGAGCGATCGGCGAGGCTCTGCAAGGCCTGACGCGCACTGGTGGCGGTCAGGACGTCATATTCGTCTTCGAACGTGAAGGCCATCGTTTCGAGGATGGCTTCCTCGTCGTCCACGATCAGGATGCGCGGGCGGGGCTGAGTCATGGCAGTCCAGTCGGAGCCGAGGCCGGTCCACGGACGGACCGAGGGGAGGGTCCGGGGCGTCGAGGCTACCACCAGGAGAAGGGTCGTTCCTTCTTCTTGCGGTCGACCTCGGCGCGGATCTTCTTGCGGTAGTCGGCGAGTCGCTGCGGAAGGCGTTGTCGCGCGACCGTGGTCCACGGCCGCTGCTCGGCGCCGCGGCGGAACTTCCGGAACTGCCGATAGCCCCACAGCTCCTGCTTGAACTCGTGCTCGAGCATCTTCATCATGATCGCATCGTCGAGAAAGCCGAGACCCGGAATCTGATCCGGGATCAGGTCCTCGGGATTCACGAAGTACGACAGCGCCGCGAGGATCTCGTTGCGCGGCCCTCTCGGGAGTTCGTACTCCGCATCCTCGAGCATCTCCTTCAGATCCTCGAGAACAGCCACCGACTCCTTGACGAAGGTCGGTGTCTTCTTCGCCTTCTGCACCTTCTCGACCAGCTCCCGGACGGACGCCAGAATTTCGGCGATGTCCTGCTCTTCGACGGCTTTTCGCGAGCTGCGGAAGAGTTTCCGGAAGTAGGCGATGTCGCCCTCGTCGAGACTGAACGAGATCTTGAAGCTCTGCGACATCGGATCCTCCGTCCACGTTCGGCCGTCGGGCCGTCGCCGTGGCTGCGGACTCTATCAGTAGCGCGCGTACTCGATCAAGCGATCCGGGTGGCCCGCCCATTCGCCCTGCCAGCGCGCGAGGATCTCCTCTCCGGGGCTCGTTCCCCGCGCGACCACCTCTTCGAGCGGGTCCACGTAGCCGGTCTCGTCGTTCCCCGGAGGCGAGTGCCGGCGCAATCCCTCCCGGGCGATCGCCACCAGTTCGCGGGCCAGGCGTCTCAGCGGTGTGCCGTCGGGTGCCACGGCGGCCAGGCCGCGGCGCGCCACATCGAGGTGTACAGCGTCCCGCTCCCGCACGGTCCACGGAGCCAGCGCGGCCGCCGCGCCGCGCGCTTCGCGATCGTAGAGGAGACCTTTCCACAACGCCGGCATCGCGCAGAGCAGGCCGGGGGGTACGCCATCGGCGTTGCGCACTTCGAGGACACGTTTGATCCGGACCTCGGGGAAGATCGTGGTCAGGTGGCGATCCCAATCTGCCAACGTGGCGCGCTCGCCCTCGTACCCCTCCAGCCAGAAGCGCCGGAACGGCATGCCGTCGAGCGCCCGGTAGGCGCCGTGACGGACCAGGAAGAACATCGGGATGTCGAGCGCCCACTCGGCGTAGCGCCGGTAGCCGAACTCCGGCTCGAAGGCCTCCGGCAACAATCCACATCGATCCGGATCGGTGTCGCGCCAGATTGCCATGCGACGCGAGATCCAGCCGCTCGGACGACCTTCCCAGAGGCTCGAGTTCGCGAACAATGCCGAAGCGATCGGTGTCACCGCCAGCGCCATCCGCAGCTTCTCGACCAGATCCGCCTCATCGCTCCAGTCGAAGCTCGCCTGCACCGACGCGGTGGCGTGCATCATGTCCATCGCGAGCCCGCCGCGCTTCGGCAGGTACTCGCGCATGATCCGGTAGCGCTCGCGGGGCACGCGCGGCAGCTCGTCGAGCTTGTGGAACGGGTGGCAGCCGAGACCGAGCCAGACGATCCCCAGCGGCTCCGAGACGCGGCGCAGGAACGCCAGATGCTCCTGGAACTCGGCGCAGACTTCCGACATCGCGACGAGCGGTTGCCCGTTCTGCTCGAGCTGGGCGCCCGGCTCGAGCGACACGCTGCCCGGCCCGTCGAGTCCCATCAGACGACCGTCTTCCTCGATGCCGCGCCAGGCCGGCTCCCCGGGCTCCCGCGCGATGCGGCGCAGCAACTCCTCGATGCCGCCGGGACCCTCGTAGGGAACCGGCTGCACCGACGGCATGCGCAGTCCGAGCTTCTCGTGCTCGACACCGAGACGCCAGCGCTCGCGAGGCTTCTCGCCGGCGCGGAAATAATCGATCAAGTCCTCGAGGGACTCGATCGGGCGCGCGAGCTCCGCAGAGGCTTCGCGATCGAGCGTCACGGCGTCGTCGCCTCCTCGACGAAGCGCTCCAGGAACTCGCCGAGAGCGAACTCGATGTCGGACGCGGCGTCGTGCGGCAGCGACCGGCACGGCCCCTCGGTCTTGCCGGTCCGAAACGGACCGACGAGCGTGATCTCGCCCTTCGCCTTGACGACGACGATCCCGACGTGTCGCCCGCGACGGATTTCGAACTCCATCGCGCGCACGTGCTTCTCGTCGAGACGCGGCGGGCCGACCTCGAGCCGGACATGGGGCGCTCCGGTCGCGGATGCCGCGGCATGGAAGGCGTCGACGGCGGCGCAGACGCGCTCGTGCCACACGCGGCAGTCGCGGCGGGCCACGTCGAGCGCGGCTCGATGCTGGGACTCGCGCGCGCCGAGCGCGCGGCCCGCGGCGGCTAACCGATCGATCAGAGGATCGATCAGAGGATCGCGCCCGGGCTCGCGCGAGGACTCCGCATGGGAATTTGCATGGGAATCCGGCTGGGAGGCCCGTTGGCACTCAGGCCGGGAGGAAGGCGCGACGGCGGACGCGGCGGGGCCGCTCGCCGACACCGAGGAGGAGGCGTCCATATGGCTAGGATCGTCGCACACGGCCTCGCGAGCCGGTAGAGGCTGGCTTGGGGCGTCGCGTCGGTGCCCCCCCGAACTCGACGCCGGAGGGGTCGTAACGCCTACTACATCGCCTCGTCGACGGCGACGAGCGTCGCCGGAACCAGCTGGGCGAGGCGCGCGTCGCGGATCGTCTCGAAGTCCTGCCGCTGGCGCCCCGCGATCCGCTGACCCGAAGGAATCCGCGTCGAGGCCGGATTCACGAACTTGTCGTTCTTCGAGATCCGGAAGCAGACGTGCGGTCCGGTCGACAGTCCGCTCGAGCCGACGTAACCGATGACCTGCTTCTGGCCGACCTTTTGACCGACCCGCAAGCCCCTCGCGAAGCCCGAGAGGTGGGCGTAGAACGACTCGTAGCCGTCGGCGTGCTCGATCTTCACCAGGCGGCCATACCCGCCCTGCCAGCCGGCATGGCTCACGCGTCCCTCGGCGACCGCCCAGACGGGCGTCCCCACCGGCGCCGCGTAGTCGATCCCGGGATGGGGCCGCGTCCTGCGCAGGATCGGATGGAAGCGGGCATGCGTGAAGGTCGAGGAGATCCGCGTGTATCGGACCGGAGCGGCCAGGAACCCCTGCTGCACCGGCGTCCCATCGGCCCGATAGTAGTTGCCGACGCCGGGCTCCGTCTCGTAATAGATCGCCTCGTGGGATCGGCCGCCGCTCAGATAGCGCGCGGCGAGGATCCGCCCGGGTCCCACGTAGCGAAGGCCGCCGCCGGTTTCGCGCGCCACGTAGTTCCGCTCGTACAATAGATGGAACTCGTCGCCGGAGCGGACTCCCTTCGCGAAATCCACGTCCCACGCGAAAATGTTGGCAAAGTCGGCCGCCAGCTCGGGCCGCTCGCCGAGATCCCCGATCGCGTCGTAGACCGTCGTCGCGACGACGCCGGCAAGGCGGGCTTGCTGACGGATCATTCCGCGCTTGGCGGCCCGCGTCTCCCAGCTCTCACCCTGCTGGCTGACCTGGTAGTGCTCGAGGTCCGACACCGAGTATCGGAATCCGACCAGCGCGCCGCGCTTGTCGCGCTCGATGCGGTAGCGATGGCCCGGACGCGAGCGGCGCAGATCGAAGTGGGGCTCGAGTTCGCGGGCGATCGCGAAGGCCGTCGACGCCGCCACGCCGTGTCGGGCGAGCGCGGCCAGCAACGTGTCGCCGCGTCGGATCTTGTCCTCGACGATCGGCGCCAGAGCCAGGGGTTCGGAAGCGGACCCTTTCGCCTCTGTCACCGGCACCGCGTCCTTGTCGGTGGGCTCGTCGGGCAGCGCAGCCAGCAGGCCCGCGACGAAGACCTCGGTGGCGCCACTCTCGGGTGTCGACACCGGCGTGAACGCGAGCGGCGACTCGAGCGATCCGGCCACGGGCGTGACCGATTCTCTCGGGGTGGGATCGGTTGCGGCCCCGGCGGCCGGAGCCGCGACCCGACCCGGCGCGAACCCTGCGGGAACCTCACGCGCGTTTCGAGCGACGAACAAGGCAAGCCCGATCCCCACGACGAGCGCGGTGGAAGCGGACGTAGCCCGGAGCCAGCGGCGATACGTCCGTCGCCGTCTCGTCTCGCTCAAGATTTCCTTGAGGACGTCATCCGACCATACGTCCACAGTCCCCTCCTGACCCGCTCGATGACCCCCTCGAAGCGGACGCTACTGTTAGCCGATCGTCTCGGGTTCGGCAGATCGAGCGTCCCGCTGTACGTGACACGCCGTCATCCGCACAGGGCTCTGCGCATCGTTGCGGCCGAGCTTCCGGAGGCCTTCCTATTCGCCGTCCGGCAACGGGCAGTTCCCATTCAGGGACCCGCAACTCCGTGAACCCCGCGCGCGGGACGCGACCGTCCACCGGAGGGCGCTGGCCCGTTCAGAGGGTGCTTCGGGCAATCGTCTGGCTCGCCGTTGCGTGTTTTTTTCACCTCGTCTCGAACCCCGCATCGGCGTTCTGGCCGTTCGATCGGAACTCTCTGCGTCTCGGTGATGACCTCACCGACGCCGCCGCGGAGCTGCTCGCCCAGTCCATCCAGATCGATACGACCAATCCGCCCGGCAACGAGGAACCGCTGGCCCGGATGTTCGTCGACGTCGCCGAGCGCGCAGGACTCGAGGCGCGGCTCATCGAGACGCCCTCAGCCGGCTCCGAGACCGGCCGGGCCGCGGCCTGGGCGCGGCTTCCCGGCCACGGGAAGCGGCGGCCGATCGTGCTGTTGTCGCATCTCGATGTCGTGCCGGCGGACGGCGAAGGCTGGGTCGTCGATCCGTTCTCCGGACTGATCACGGCCGGCTACGTCGTCGGGCGCGGCGCGCTCGATGCGAAGGGCGTCGCGGTCGTCCACCTGCTGGCGATGGCCGAGCTGGCGCGGAGCGACACCAGACTGGATCGCGACGTCCTCTTCCTCGCGACGCCGGACGAGGAGTCCGGCGGCCACCAAGGCGCCGGCTGGCTGGTACGACGAAAGCCGCAGCTCCTGCGCGGAGCCGAGTTCCTGCTTACGGAGGGCGGCGGAATCCTTGCCGGAGAAGCCGGCGAGCCCAACATCTGGGGCGTCGGCGTCGCCGAAAAGGGCCCGTGCTGGGCGCGACTGGTGGCGCGCGGCGCGCCGGGCCACGGCTCGACGGCCGGACCTGCTGCAGCGGTTCCCAGGTTGGTCGCGGCGCTCGAACGAGTGCGGCGGATGCCCCTCCCCGTTCGCGTCGTACCGGAAGTCGCGACGATGTTCGCCTGGCTCGCGCCGATCGCCGAACCCGCGGATCGCACCGGCTACGCGGATCTCGCGCGGGCACTGCGCGATGACCAGACGTTCCGGCGTCGCTTCCTCGCCGACGGCGCGCGCAGCGCGCTGGTGCGCAACACCGTCAACATCACGGTGCTGGCGGCGGGTTCGCACACCAACGTCGCGCCCGATGAGGCCAGCGCGGACCTGGACGTGCGGCTGCTCCCGGGCGAGAGCTGCAACGCCTTCCTCGACCGCCTGCGGCTCCTCATCGACGATCCGGCCGTGCAGGTGCAGCCGCTGCTCGCGTTCGAGCCGCTCGCGTCGCCGGCGCGCACGAAGCTCTTCGACGCCATCGAGACCGTCGCCGCGGAAGTCGACCCGGGCGCGCTGGTGGTGCCGCGCGTGATCGCCGGTTTCACCGATGCACACTGGTTCCGGGAGCTCGGGCTCGTCGCCTACGGCTTCGTGCCGCGCTGGCTCCCACCCAGCGAGACCCTCGGGATCCACGGCTCGAATGAACGCATCGCGATCGACAACCTCGAGCGCGGCGTCCGCACGATGGTACGAATTCTCGAGGTGCTCGGGAACGCCGAGAGCTTCGAGAACGCCGAGCGCTGAACTCGTCCACTCGCTGGACGCTGCGCGGCCATGCGCAGGCCGCCGCGACGGGCGGTCAGCCGCGCAGCTCGCGGATCGCCTGATCGAGGGCGGCGAAGAGCGGCTCGACCTGCTCGACCTCGAGACACGAGAACGCCACGCGGATGTCCGTCGGACTCGTCGCGATCAGTCCGACCTGGTGGCGATCCAGCAGGTGCAGCCGCAACCGTTCGGCGTCGACGCCCTTCACCTGCACACACATGAAGTAGCCGCTGTTGAAGGGATAGGGCTCGAAGCTGTCGCGGAACTCGGGGCGTCCGACCACCTCGTACACCTTGGCAGCGCGCGCGCGCAGCGTCTCCGCCTTCTCCTTGCGCTCGTCGGCGATCGAGGACGTCTCCAGCGCGCGCTCGACGAGCGTCTGCGACAGCATCGGGCTGTTGGAGATCGCGCCGCGAATGGCGCCGCGGCACTTCGCGTCGAGCACGTCGCAGACGGCGTCAGCGGTCGCGGGATCCCCCGGCCCGAACGTGACGAAACCGCAGCGCAGCCCCCAGACGAAGAGTTCCTTGGTCGCACCGTCGAGCTTCACGGCCAGCAGGTTCGGATGGCGCCCCGCGAGCAGACCGAACAGCGACTCCGTCATCGACTCCGCGCCGAGGTGATAGAACAGGCCGAAGTACGCGTCGTCGGTGACGGCGACGATCCGGGTTCCGCGCGCCGCCTGCGCGGCCAGCGCGTCGGCGATGCCGCGGCCTTCCGCCGGCGTCGGCATGTAGCCGGTAGGATTGTTCGGGAAGTTCAGCAACACGATCACCTTGTCGCGCTCCTGCGCCTGTTCGGCGAGGGCCGAGGCGAAGCCCTCGACGTTGAAACCGCCGCCCGCGTAGAACGGATAGGTCGCGATCTCGGCGCCGAGGCGGACTTCGTAGGTCAGCCGGTAGTTGCCCCAGAGCTGGTCCGGCAGCAGGATCCGATCGCCTTCGCCGATGAAGAGGTCGCCGACGAGCGACAGTCCGTGCGTGAGCGCGCTGGTCACGATCGGCAGGCCGAACTCCTGGCCGCGCAGGGTGGGGTTCTCGGCGAGCAGCTTCTCGCGCCAGTGCGCGCGCAGCGTCTGGCGACCCGCGGGCGGCGCGTAGTTGTACGCATCGGCCGGCGCGACGTCCGCGAGGTGTCGGTGCATCGAAGGCAGGTACATCGGCCCGCCGCCCTCGGTGGCGATACCGATCGTCGCGTTGAAGCGCGTCGCCTTCTGCTTCGCTTCCGCCGTCTGCGACAGGATGCCCTTGGGGAAGTAGAGCCGGCGGCCGAGCGGCGACAGCATCGCATGGACGGCCGGCGCCGCCTGTTCGATGCGCTCGTTGAGCTGCTGGGCGAGGGGGTTGGTCTTGAAGGCCACGGGGGTGCTCCTGCGCAAAAGACGATCCGGACGAGGGGACGCCGGGGGTCGAGGACGGAGGGACGGCGCTCGGAAACTATAGCCGCCGGTCCAGCACGTTCACGAAGCCCGCGAAGCCGAGCGCGCGCCAGAACGCATCGCCCGTCGGGTTGCGCACCGCCACGCGGACCTCGATCCGGCGCACGTCGAGCGACCGCGCCCAGTCGAGCGCCTGGCGCGCGAGCGCCGTCCCGACGCCCTGCCGGCGCGACGCGGGCGCGACGGCGATCTCGGTGATCTCGACGCGCTGGCGCTCGGTCGCGGCCGACGGCGCGGCCCGTCGCTGCGCCGCACAGAAGCCGGCGACGCCCCCGGGTCCCTCCCAGACCCACAGGGCCGCAGCGGGATCGCGCAGGATCCGGTCGACGGCGGCCGCCAACTCGGCGCCGGCGCCCGGCCGCAGCGAGAAGGCTGCGTCGAGCGCGGCGTGCTGCGTCACGAGCGCCTCCCACAGCGCCGCCACGGCCGCCCGATCGGCCGGACGCGCGGGGCGCACGTCGCCCCGCGGCGCACTCACGGCAGCAGCTCTCCGGCTCCCAGCATGCGCTGCACTTCCTCGAGGCTCTTGCCCTCCTCGAAGATCTGCTGCTCGATCTGCTTCGTCAGCGATTCGATCTGCGGCGTAAAGCGGCGCGGATCCTGATCTTGCTGGCGATAGGCCTCTTCGACGCTGCTGCGGATCTGGCGCCGCGCAGTCTCCCGCTCCTCCGCCGTCACTTCGACGCCCGCCGGCACGCGTCCCTCGGAAAGGGCGCGGATCTGATCGTCCGACAGATTCAGACCCACCTGCGACGCGAACATCTGCCGCAGCCGCTGCTCCTGCGTCAGGCCGCTGCCGCGCACCTTCTCGGTTTCCCCGGAACGGATCATCCGGAACCGGCCGACCTGCGTCCCGTCGCGCTGATAGCTGCCGACGAGCTCGTTGCCGTCGGCGACGATGGTTTCGGTTCGATACTGGGTGCTGCCGTCCATCGATTCGGCGATGCCGCCGCCCAGCGAGTCGTCGCGCCGGAAGCGCGGCGTGCCGCCGGCATCCTCGATCGTCCAGTCCTCGCTGTACGTCAGCACCACGGCCGATCCGGCCGCCGCGGGGCCCGACGTCGATCGCCAGTTGCCGTCGCCATCGCCGCCCGACGAAGCGAGCGTCTCGATCTTGACGCCGCGCGAGTTCACCTGGAGTCCGTTCCGGATGTCCGCGAGCTGCGCGTCGTTCGGCTCCCAGGCGGCGAGAACCCGCGACCGCCGATTGCCGCCGAGCGCTTCGAAGCGTCCCTCCTCACTGTCGAGGACGACGATCGGCCACTCGGTCCACTCGAGCTGGTCGCCCTGGCGGGCGAAGCGCCACACCCGGTCCTCCCAGCGCCACGCCTCGGGATTGTTCGACGCGGAGTCCTGGTAGTGCATCAGCACGTACCAGGTGCCCTCGAGATCGAGCGCCAGCACGGGGGACGCGGCGAGCGCCAGGGCGACGCCGGCGAGCAGCGCGCGGACGCGCCTCCGAGCGCGGACGGCGCGCGGGCGGACCGGGCCCATCAGATCCTCCGCTCCACGTGCGGGAAGCTGCGCCACACCGGCACTCCGCAGAAATGGCTGCCCTCGGTGCAGCGCGGGCGCACGAGGCCGTTGCGCACGAAACACGGGGGGCCGACGTGGCGCACCAGCTCCGGGTGCACGTCCCGCACCTGCGCCAGCTCGTCCATCGACGCCTCGTAGATCTCGCGCTGCGCGTTGAGGCAGGTGCGCATCGTCCACTTGTGGAGCAGGTGCAACAGCGAACCCGACTCCTCGAAACGAACCGCCAGCGCATTCGGCAACACGTAGAGCGCCTGCTGCGGAGACACGCCGAGCGCCGACAGGCGCGCCCGGGCATCCCACGCCGCCTCGACGGCCTCCTGGAACCTCGCGTGGCAGGCCGGGTCTTCGCGGATCAGCTCGGGTTCGACGACGTCCACGGCGGCGGGCACCGTGCGCGAGAGCAGCGGCCGCGACCCAGGCACCATCCGGTGTCGCTGATCCTGGGAGTCCGCCGTGTGCGAGAGCTTCTTGCGGAAGCTGTAGTGGGCGTGCTCGAGCGCACGCAGGATCGGTGCGTGGGTCGAGACGTTCAGCGTGTCGAGACGGTGCGGATTGCGGGCGGGATCGAGCGCCAATGCCAGCGCCTCGGCGTCGCCGAGGTCCGCGCGGCCGAGCACGTGGCGCACGGCATCCGCGACCACCTGCGGCGCCCGGGCGCCCCAATCCACCAACAACGCGCGGCGGCCGCCCAGCGACGCGTCGAACGCGGCGAGCGCTTCCCCGTCGCCGACTCCGGCCGGCGCGACGTGAGTCTCGACGACGTCCTCCTCGCGGAGCGCCGGATCCCCGATCTCGGAGAAGAACGCCGGGTCCACGCGCTCGACCGCGGCCAGCATCCGGCCGACGACGTCGCGAGCCTCGTCCGGCGCGTCGCAGGTGGCGGCCATGCGCCGGAGCCGGTGCAGCACCAGACCCGATACGGTGTAGACCATCGCCGTCTGCGTCGCGAGCGGAAGCACGTAGCGCGCGGTTTCGATCGCCTTCTTCTCGGCTTCCTTCGCGACGTTTTTGCCGAACGCCTCGTTCTTGCGCTGATCGAGCCGCCAGAGGTCCGAGAGGATCCCGCGCGTGAGGGGCGTCAGCCGCCGCGTCAGCTCGCGGTACGCACCCCAGGCTCGGGACACCGCCGCGACGTACACGGCTCGCGCTTCGCCGCCGAGCTCCGGCGGCACGTGGGCCCGTGCTTCGTCGAGCCGGACGTATCGCTGACTCTGCTGCTCGGTGTTGTAGAACGGGAACGCGTGCAGGAAGCACCACACGAGCTGGCGCGAGATCCCGGACAGCGAGAACTCGAAGGTCGCGTGTTGGTAGACGGTGTGGTGGCCGCCCTGGAAGGTCAGCGGACCGATGTTGCGGCGCTGGCGGGGCGTGATCTCGTCGGCCTCGATCACGCGCGGCGAATAGCAGGTGCGCGCCGCGGCAATCGCGTCGTCGTACGGGCGCTCGAACCAGTTCCGGAGTCGGACCTCGGCGCCGCCGTCGACGACCGGGAAGGCCCCGGTCGCGTCGGACGACGCAGCGGATCGCCCGGTCGCGCGGTCGTCGGACGCGCGTGGGTCGATCGGCCGGTCGTCGACCGGCCGGTCGTCTACCGCGTGCTGGCCGATCGCGCGGGGGAGGGTGGTCAACCGAAGCTCCGTGGGTGGATCGCGGTACTCTGGCAGAGGCCCACCGCAGCAGCAACGACCTCCCGGCGACGCGAGCGAGTGCAGCCGCGAGGGGCGCTGAATTGCTCATTTTGGACAGCGCTTTGCCCCTAGCGCCGCGCACGATCCGCCGGGCGCCTACCGGCGCGTTCTGCGACCGGACGGCGGGTTTCGGCGCCGAGGGCGGCGGTTGCGGGCGCGGATGCGCTAACGCTGCGCGTCAGTGAGGCGCGCGCGAGCGTTGGCACGTGGTTTGCCCCTTCGCCCGTGGCGAGCCGTGTGCCCGCGGACCCCAACCGCGCGAGACTCCGCAGCGAGATCTCGCCCCCCCACCCGGCAGCAGCGGAGACAGCGGAACTTGGCGGCGAGCTTCTGGATCTTGCATCGCGACCCGCGCTGGCGCGAGGCGCTTCGGCGCCTCGTCGGAGGCGCTCCGCTGCTCGGCGACCCGGCCGATCCGAGCGCGCTGGCCGACGCGCCGCGGCCGCAGGCGATCCTGCTCGGCGCGAGCGGTGACTTCGAGGCGGAGCTGGCTTGGGCGCACCGCGTGGCGTCTCGCGGATCTCGGAGCCCATTGGCGGACGCCGGCGGCCCCGCCGACGGCGCGCCGCCGTTGTGGCTGGTCCTCGTCGAGCCGCGCGATGTGGCGGAGGCGCGGCGCCTGTTCGACGGGCTGCCCGCCGACGTGCTCGCCGTTTCCGGGGACCTCGCGGAGCTGCGGGCGACGCTGCGCGCGGCGTTGGCGCGCCGCCGCGCGGCGGCGCTCTCCGAGCGCCGCCAGCGCGATCGGTTGCAGGCGCGCTTCTCGCGCTGGCTCGGAGACCTCGACGCACCGGAGCTGCTGGCGGCCATCGATCCGGCGCGGCGCGCGCTGCCGCTGCTGATCCGCGGAGAACCGGGGACCGGGCGCGGCCTGCTCGCTCGCTATCTCCACCTCCAGGCCGGCACGGGCGGTGACGCAGGGGGCTGCTTCGCGAGCCTTTCCTGTGGACCGGACCTCGAAGCCGGGCCGCTGCTCGCCGGGATCGTCCCCGAGGTGGGAAACCCGAGCGCCGCGCAGTCGCTGACCCTCTGCGTCGAGGACGCCGACGCGCTCGCGCCGGCGGTGCAGCGGAGGCTGGCGCACTGGATCGAGAACGGGCCTCCGCCGGGCCTGCTCCGCGGTTCGCCGTTGCGCTGGATGGCCACTGCGGGAGATCCCGTCCGCGACGAGCGGCTCGAGCCAGACCTCGCGCGCGCGCTGGCCGGACTCTTCGTGCGCATCCCGCCGCTGCGCGACCGGCTCGAAGCGGTGAAGCGGATCGCAGAGGAGACGGCGCAGGAATGGATCGCGCTGCGCGGGGGCCAGCCGGAAGCTCGGAGTGCCGCGCGCTTTGCAGACGACGCCCTCGCCGCCCTGCACTCCCATGCATGGCCCGGGAACGCACGCGAACTCGAGGCCGTCGTCCGGCGCACGCTCGCCACGACGCGTCGGGATCCGGTTCGCGCGGCCGATCTGGTGTTCGACGCACTCGTGGTGGGGCCACTCGGGATCCAGCATGACGCGCCGGATGGCGCGTATGACGCAGACGGGAGTTACTTTGACGCAAGCGTCATGACCGATCCCGCAGCGACCCCCGCCGATGACGCACCGCCGCCTGCCGCGTCGGATCCGACCGAGCCCACCGCGAACGGATCTCCTGCCCGGGGACCGCACGACCGGGGACCGTACGACGTCCGGGCGAGCGTCGACGCCCCTTTTCGCCGGCTCGCCGGCGCCGTCGCTCACGAAGTCGGCAACCCGCTCGTCGGAATTCGCACCTTTGCGCAGATGCTGCCGAGCCGCTTCGACGACCCCGAGTTCCGCGAGCAGTTTGCCGCCCGGGTCGAAGCGGATACTCGCCGCATCGAAGCCGTCGTCGACACGCTGGCGCGGCTCGGCTCGCTGCCCCCGCCGGCGCGAACCGCCGTCGACGTCTCGGGGCTGATCGCCCGGCTGCTCCAGCTCCAGCGGCCGCGGATCCAGGAAGGGCGACTCGTCGTGCTCGAAGAGCTCGACCGGGAGTCTCCGCACGCGCTGGGCGATGCCGAGCAGCTGCGGTTTGCGCTCGGGCTGTTGCTCGAAGAGGCGCTGGCTTCGCTCGCCGCGTCTTCGCTCGCCGAGCCGGGAGATCTCTACGTCGCGACGACGCATCAACCGGCAACCGCTGCGGGTGGCGACGCCCGGCTGCGGATTCTCGTGCGCTCGCGCGGCGGTCCGCGCCAGGCCGTGGACGTGGGACTGCGGGCGAGCGAGAACACGCTCGCCGTCGCGGCCGTCGAGGCGATCGTCCGCGCGCACGATGGCTCGCTCACCGTCGAGACCGGCGTCCCCGGCGAGACGCTGGTCCTGATCGAGCTGCCGGCGCCGTAGCGACGGGCGGCTCCCGCCGTGGCGGCGGAGTCGGCGGCGCCCGCCGGCGCTGGGTCGCTCTGGCAGCTCGTGCAGCCCGGGAGCGGGCGCGACTCGCTCGCTGCGCGGTACCTTCGGCTGGGAATGAGCCGGATCCTGGTCGTCGACGATGAGCAAGGCGTGCGGGAGTCCCTGCGCCTGCTGCTGAAGGACGAGCACGAGGTCGCCGCCGTCGGCAGCGTCGACGAGGCCCTGCGCGCGCTCGACGAGCAGGCGGCGGACCTGGTGCTGCTGGACCTCGTCATGCCGGGCCGCAGCGGCCTCGAGCTGTTGCGCGAGTTCGCCGAGCGCGGCGAGGGCCCGCCGGTGGTCATGGTCTCGGCGACGCGCGCCATCCCGGCCGCCGTCGAGGCGATGAAGCTCGGCGCGGTGGACTTCGTGACGAAGCCGTTCGAGGTCGACGCGCTGCGCATCAAGGTGCGGCAGATCCTCGAACACCGCGAGCTCGAGCGAGAGGTGGTGCGGCTGCGCGACGAGATCGCCGAGCGCTCGCGCTTCGGGCGACTGATCGGCCGCAGCGACGCGATGCGCGCAGTGTACCGGACCATCGAGCGGGTCGCGGAGGCGCGCGCGAACGTGCTGATCACCGGAGAGAGCGGAACCGGCAAGGAACTCGTCGCCCGCGCGATCCACGAGTTGGGGCCGCGACGCGACGCGCCGCTGGTCGTCGTCAACTGCGCGGCGATTCCCGAGACGCTGATGGAGAGCGAGCTCTTCGGCCACGAGCGGGGCTCGTTCACCGACGCCCGCGAACGCAGGATCGGCAAGTTCGAAGCGGCGAACGGCGGGACGCTCTTTCTCGACGAGATCGCCGAGCTTCCGCTCGGCGTCCAGGCGAAGCTGCTGCGAGCACTGCAGGAGCGCAGCGTCGAGCGGGTCGGGTCGAACCTTTCGATTCCCGTGGACGTGCGGGTGCTTGCGGCGACCAACCAGGATCTCGAGCGGGCGGTCGCCGCTGGCCGGTTCCGCCCGGACCTGTTCTATCGGATCCACGTGGTGCCGATCGCGCTGCCGCCGCTGCGCGATCGCCGCGAGGACATCCGGCTGCTGGCCGAGACCTTCCTCGCGCGCGCGCGCGCCGATGCCGACCGCGGTCCGTCGCGGATCGCCGCCGCGGCCGCCGCCGCGCTCGAACGCCATTCGTGGCCCGGCAACGTCCGCGAACTCGAGAATGCGATCGAACGCGCGGTCGCGCTGGCCGATGGAGACGTCCTCGAGCTGACCGATCTGCCCGACGAGATTCAGCAGGCCGCTCGGCACGAGGGATTGCGCGACGAGGTCCGCGCCGGCCGCGTCGATCTCGAAACCGCCGTCGCCCGCTTCGAGGGCGAGCTGCTCCGCGAGACGCTGCTGCGGACCGGGGGCAACCAGACCCGGGCGGCCGAACGGCTCGGGATCACGCGGCGCGTGCTGAAGCTCAAGATGGACCGCTACGGTCTCGCGTCTTCCCCAGGCGGCGAGAGCGATGCGAACGAGTTCGCAAAGCTGGAGCTCTGACGGCCGAAGGCCCTGCCGTTCCTACCGTTCTTGTCGTTCCGATCGGAACAGTTCCATTTCCAGAATGAAATCGGATACTTGGAACGGATCTGGCGGGCCGGGCGTTCGCGTCGGAACGTTTCCGGCGCCGCGCAGCGAGCGGCACCGGAACGAAAAATCATCGATCGGTCGGGCCCTTGCGGGCGATCTAGAGGATCGCCGGCGGCTGGCATGTGTTTTGCGATCGCGTCGAGAGGCTCGCGAGGCCAACCCCCCGGAGGCTTCCCGTGATCGACCGATGCCAGCCGCGAGCCACCGTGCTCGTCGTCGACGACGAGCGTGGCCCGCGCGAGTCTCTCCGCATGATCCTGTCCCCGGTCTACCGCGTGCTCGCGGTCACGACCGGCAGCGAAGCCGTCGAGGTGCTGCGCACGACTCCGGTGGATGTCGTAACGCTGGACCTGGCGATGCCGGGCCTGCGCGGCGCCGAGCTGATCCGCCTGGTCCGCGGCGAGTTCCCCGATGTCGAGCTGATCGTCATCACGGGGCACGGAACGCTCGAGTCGGCCACCGAAGGCATCCGCTGGGGCATCGCCGACTATCTCCAGAAGCCGTTCGACGTGATGCAGGTGACGGCGGCGGTCTATCGGGCGCTGGCGCGGAGGAGGGGCCGCTGCCGGCTCGTGAGCTTCCTCGAAGAACTCGGCGACACGGTGGGGCGCGACGCCGACGTCGCGAACATCCTGGCGCGCGTCGAAGACAGCTCGGACCTGCGCGGCCGGCTCGGCGAACTCCTCGCCAAGCAGGTCGGGGATCCGGCGCCGGCGGACTGCTTCGACCCGGACCGCGTGCTGCCGTTCTTCGAGGTGCTCGCGCAGGCCGGCGAGGCCCAGGATCCCTACCAGCGCGGCCATGGGCGACGCGTCGCGTTCTTCGCCACGCTGCTCGCCGACCGCCTGTGTCTGTCGGCGGAGCAGAAGCGCAACACGCGCATCGCGGCGTTCCTGCACGACATCGGCAAGATCGGCGTCCCGGCCGAAGTGCTCGCGCGGCGCGGGGAGCTGGCCGAACCGGAGCGGCGGATCATCGAACGCCACTGCGAGATCGGCGGGCGCCTGCTCGAGCCGCTCGGACTCAGCGCAGAGATCGTCGGCGCAGTCCGCCATCACCACGAGCGCTGGGACGGCTGTGGCTATCCCGACGGACTCGCCGGAGAAGCGATCCCGCTCGGCGCACGGATCGTGCAGATCGCCGACGCGTTCGACGCGATGACGACGGACCGTCCCTGGCGCTGCGCGCGGACGCAGGCCGCAGCGATCGGCGAGCTGCGCCGCGAAGCGGATGGCCAGTTCGACCCGACGCTGGCCAAGGAGTTCGCCGTCCTCCTCGAGAGCGGCGTGTGCGACATGGACATCGAACGCGTGGCCGACGCGATGGCAACCGCCAGCGCGGCCACGCGGGTCTCGGCTGCGCCGTCGGCGTTGCGAAGGGCAGGATGAGCAGAGGGGGGCAACCGATGCGCGGAGCAGGGGGCCAGCTCGCGTTCGATTTCGGGGGGAACGCGAGCGCCGGTAGGCCGCGTCCCGTGCGCAAGGTGCGACGGGACGATGCCGTGCGACTGGTGGAGTACGCACCGTTTCCGCGGATCCAGAGGGATTCGCGCTGGCGGCACGGCTTCACGCTCGACCTTTCGTCGCGGGGCCTGTGTGTCCGGACGAAGGACGTCGCGCCGGTGGGCTCCTGGCTTCGCATCATCCTTCGCAGCGTCGACGGACAGCCGACTCTCGATTGCGTCGCCCGGGTGGCGTGGTCCGAGGATCGGGGCGGATCCCCGCGCATGGGCCTCGAGGTCATCGAACGGAAGGGGCCCCTGCGCGTACGCCGGGATCTCCCGGTTCCCGCGGCGTCGCCGTCGCGACGCGAGCACTCGGACTCCGCGCCGCGCGCCATCGCGCCGCCGCTCGCGCTCGTGCACCGCAGCCGCATCGACGCGGGCGCGCCGGCGGCCGTTGCCTCCTGATCGCTGCGGCCGCTGGATCGTTCCCTCACCTCGCCGGACGCATTCGACCGGCCGCCGCGGATGGCTGCCGGCGCCGCGATCAGCGGATCGCGCGGCTCGAGAGGACGCGGGCCACTTCGTTCCCTTCGTCGTCGGTCGTCGAGAGGATCGTGACGTTGACGCTTTCCGGATCGAGGACCTGACTTCCCCCGTCGACGAGCGAAAATGACACCGCAACCTCTTGGAAATCCCCGCGGCCCAGCACGGCAACGGACGCGCGCCCAGGCGCCGTCTCCTCCCACCAGGAAACCTTCTGCCTCGTCCGAGACCCGGGCGACGCCGTCACGTCCTCGATCTCGATCACGCCGGGGGGATAGTCCAGGTCCAGCTCGAGCGCGGAGACGGGGCTGTCGAGTCGCAGGATCAGCTGCGGATGCTGCTCCAACAACAGCTTCGCGAGTTCGAGGGTGTCGAAGAAATTGCCGTTGATGATCGCTCTCCATGGCGTCGGCGCGCCGACTGAATCGACCGTCGCGTCGCAGTCGAAGTCGAGCTCGTGCGGGAGGATCGAGAGCACGCCGTCGTACGGAATCTCCTCCTCCTGCTCGAACCCGGCCGTGTCCCGGAAGCGGCGAAGGACCTCGATCGAGTACGTGCCGCTGTCCACATCCTGAGGAACGTCGACGAGCGAGACGATCTGCACGTCCCCGCCGATGAGATTGGAGGGAAAGCCCACTTGAATCGACGACGTCGCCCGCGTGAGCAGCTCGGTTTCGGTCCCGCGCAGCCGGTAGACCAGCTCGCCGCGCTGCGGATCTTCCACCAGGTCGCTCCCGAACCCGATGACGGGCATGCCGCTGGTCTGATCTCCCGTGAGTGGGATGATCACGCTTGCTCCCGCCTGCGCTTGCAAGGGGACTGGAGGGCCGCCACAAGCAATCATCGATGTCACGAAGACAGCGAGCAGTCCTAGGGGAAACCAGCGCATCGTTCTCTCCTCTTGCCGGCCGCGAGTGCTCGATCCGCGGCCCGACGTTTCTTGTCACTTTCGTGCGACGCATTCTCGTCGCTACCACGCGCTTGCCTCACGGTGCGCCCGTGGCTGCGCGCGCCCGGCCGAGAATCCGCATCGCGTCGCCGATCGTAATGCTTCCGTCCTCGTCCTCGTCGGCGCCGAGCTCGGCGATCGTCCGGTTCTGGCCGGTGAGTGCTGGGAGCACGCTGGGATCGCGCGTGATTCGCAGGCTCACCAGCGCGTCGGCCGCTCCGATCCGGCCATTGGGCCGCCCGAGCGGCGCCACGTCGCCGGGCTTGCCGGGGTGGTCGAGGGGGTTCAGCGGATCCGTGCCGAAGTTCGCCTCGCCGTCGGCGAAGCCGTCCCTGTCGAGGTCCCAAGCAGCGGGCAGCCGCGCCAGCGTTACGAGACCGCCAAAGCCGTCGATGAAGCGATCGCCGTCGCTGTCGACGCCGAGCGAGTCGAGCGCCACCGAGATCTCGAACGCATCCGGGAGGCCATCGCCGTCGTCGTCGTCGTCGCGCGCGTCGCCGACGCCGTTGCCGTCCGTGTCGACGATCTCGGCCGCGTCTAGGTGGAACGCGTCGAACCCGTTCACGACGCCATCCCCGTCGGCATCCGGGTCGAAGTTGTCGTCTACGCCGTCGAGGTCCCGATCGATCAGGAACGCCGACGCCACCGCCGGCGCCCCCGGCGTCGTCACCAGCGCGCGCAGCGCCAGCGCCACGATCAGCGGATCGCCGTCCCAGACGAGGCCCGCGAGGAAGCGCCCGTCGCGCAGCAGCTCGTTCTGGAACCCGACGTTCGCGCGCCCACTCCGGTGCAGCGCCGCCAGCCGCGCCGCCAGCTCGAGCGTCGGCGTCGCCGCCGTGATCGCGCTCTCGAGCAGCCCGAGGCTCGGTGCCAGCGAGGCGGGGCTCGCCTTGTCGACGAGCGCCCGAACGATCTCCGCCGTCGTCGCGAGGTCGCTGGAGCCCGCGCTCGACGGAATCCCGTCCCCGGACCAGCCGCCATCCGCGCGCCGGCGCAGGATCACCGAGCCGGCCAGCATCCCGAGCTCCGGCTGCGGCGGAAGCTGCTGCGCCACGCCGAGCGCATCGAGCGCCAACGCCGTGTCGTACGCACTCGGCCCCGCCGGTCCGACGAGACCCCAGCCGGCGGTCCCGTTGCGCAGCCCCGCGAGCGCCTCCGCCTCGACGTCCGCCGACACCCCCGCCGCTTCGAGCGCCCGCACCCGCCGCGCCTGGAAGTCCACCGCAGCCAGCTCCTGCTGCCGAAGCCACGCGATCCCGCGCCGCACCACCACCCCGTTGCGCTCGGCCCCCTGGAGCGAGAGCGCCGCAATCACCTCCGCCGTCACCAGCGGCCGCGTCGGACCCGACCCCCAAGACCCATCCCCGTTCTGCGCCCGCCCGAACCAAATCACCGCATCCCGCACCGCCTGCTCCCGGGGCTTGGCCTCGGCGGCGGGCGCCAAGGCGGCGAGCACCAAGAGGGCCGCGGCGGACGCTGCCAGTAACACCACAACGAGACAGCGCGGGCTCGTGCGGCTCGTGAATCGTTCCTGGCTTTGGTCCGGCATCTTGATCTCCTCATCGCCCCGGTCGATCCTCACTGCCTGTCTCGCCAGCCTTGATCTCTCTCGACCGTCTCGGGTTCTTCCTGACACTTCCGTTCCTCTGTTCTCGCGACCCGATATCCGTTCGAAAATTTTCTTGCGTACCACCGGAGAACTGCACTGTCGCCGCCAATCCAATCTGGCGCCTTCTTCTCGAAGAGTCGCGGACTGTTTGCGCCGCTCGTCTGCAGGCGAAACCTCGCGTCGCGGGCGACTCCGATGACAGAGAACAGATCTCGGACAGTGCTCGCCACGACAGCGCCAGACGCTTCATTCCAGATCGAATCGACGCTGAATTGCACCCGAAGAATCACGTTCTTGCGATCAGCCGGCTCGCAATAGGAAAGATTCCTCCCTTCAAAGAACTCAGATATCACGCCACGCATCTGTTCGGACCAGCTTGTGCGGGGAATGTCCAAGAAGAGCCGACAGCGATCCTCGGAGCCTCCTTCTGCTCGTTCAATGCGAATCATTGCCCGTGACTCTGGATGCCGAATCGTTACCGTTCCCCCGTTTTCCTTCACGGTAATAAGGCAGTGAACCCAATAGGAGAAATCCTCAGCACTCACGAATCCGATCAGATACCTGCGAACGCGCTGAAACAGCCATCCCGCACCCAGAAGTAGAAGTACGAAGGCAACTAGCCGCATCAGTCGAACCGATCAAGCAGAACCGGGATTGTCTCGTCAAACGTGGATATGAGTCCCGATATCTGACCGACTCGGAACCCGACTACGCCCGCCGGAGATCGGGTTACGGACTGGCCGCCAAGGTTGAACGACGCACCGTCGTCGAACCCCTTCTGAAAGTTGAAGCCGAACTCACTGAGTGCAGCCTGCCTCGACGGATCCCTCACGAACTGCGAAACACGGTTGGCCCCAGCCACCGCCGTGGCCAAAGCAACGTTACGGTTTACGACGAATCTCGCCCCGACCTGAGTCAGAAGGTTGTTGACACCCGTCGACGTGACCGCGCCGGCAAGAGGGGCGAGCACGGGAAGGTTCGAAGCCTGGAACGCCGCGAACGCGGCCGGGGTTCCGGCGAGGCCGAGCGGCGCCGCGACCACCGCGGCTGAGTTCACCGGGTTGAAGTTGCACCTGCGGGCGCCGCACGGCCGCTGGGGGTCGAGCAGTGCGACGGGGTTCGGGTCGAACTGCGGCCTCGAGAAACCTGATCCCGCGCCGCTTCCGAGACCTCCTACCGTCGACGGTGCACCAGAGGCCAAGCTGATGCTGCTCGATCCTCCGAACCCGCTCCCACCCGCCGGGAACGAGAACCCGAAGTCCCCCGCGATCGAGAACGGATCGAGCCCGGTCGGGTCGACGAAGCGGTAGGGGTTGTTCGCCGCGTACGCGTACGTCGCCACCGCCGCGATCCCAAGTGGGTCGGGCTGGAGGAAGGCGCCGATCCGCGGGTCGTAGTGGCGGGCGCCCATGTGGACGAGGCCGCTCGCGCCCTCGCTGAGCATGCCGGCGAAGCGGCGCTCGGTCGGGGCGCTGCCGCTCGCTTGGATCTGCTCGCCGAACGCCGCGTAGCGGACACTCGCGCGCGTCGTCGCGAGCGCGCCGCCGGGTGCGGCGTCGACGCGCGCCATGCGCACGACGTTCCCCGCGGCGTCGCCGAGCAGGCTCCACAGCACCGGCGCCTGCGCCGACGGGCCCGCCGACACCTCCGCCACCACGCCCCCGGGTCCGGGGCCCGGGATCCAGCGCACCGTCTCGGCCGCCTGGCCCTGCGCGTCGACGCCGCGCAGCTCCATGAGGCCCGCGAGGAACAGCGTCGTCTCGCTCGCCGCCGAGGCCGTCAGCCACTCGGTGCGCCGGATCCGGTTGCCCAGCGGGTCGTACTCGAGGGTCAGTCGATAGCCCGTCGTGAGATTGAGCACCGCCGTGAGGCGCCCGAGGCCGTCGTAGGCGTAGCCGGTGAAGACGTTGGCGGCCACATCGACCTTCACTTGGCGGCGGCCGGCGGAGTCGTAGCTGAACTGCTCCTCGACCACGTCGTCCGAGACCCGCCGCGTCTCCTCGAGCTCGTCGGCGGCGTCGACGACGAAGCGGCGGTTGAAGCCCCTCTTGTGGCGCGTGCGGTTGCCGTCGCGGTCGTAGTCGAACTCTTCGTTCGGGCCGGTCTGGTACGTGGCCCCCTTGACTCGGCTGCGCCCGTCGAACACCGGCCGGGTGATGCCTTCCGGGAAGTCGATGCGGAGGGGATTGCCCAGCTCGTCGTAGTTGTTGTAGTCCACCGTCTCGTCCGCAAGCCCCGGATACGAGTACGCGATGTCGTCGACCCAGCCCTCCGGCCGATACGTCGTCGCCGCCCGCACGCCGCGCGGATCGAGCCGATCCGCCAGCCGGCCCGCCCCGTCCCACGCGAAGCCCCACGACCACATCCGGTCCTGGCCGGGGGCGGCGAAGGTGCCGGTGTCGTGGA
>CAYOHN010000002.1:0-39585 GCA_964403735.1 uncultured Spirochaetales bacterium
AATGATACGGCGCGCTCGAACGCGCCGCCGCGGCGTTCGTAGAGCCAGATCTGGTCGAGGGCGCTGCGGCTGCGCCGCATGAGCAGGGAGGGTCCATGATTGAAGGCGAGCACGTTGCCGGCGGCCGAGAGCGCGGGGTTCCCGCTGCCGGAGGTCGGCGGGCGCGCGAGGGCAGCCTTCGGCTACCCGAGGGTCACGAACGCGAGCGTGCTGGACCCGACCAGCCCCACATAGACGAGCGGGAAGATCCACCGGCACTGGTGATCGATGCGATCCCCCGCGTCCGACCGCCCGGCCCTGTCGCAGGCCCCCACGAGTAGGTTCACGACGACCGTGGCGCACATGACGAGGAAGCTCACGTTCAGGAACACGTCGAGCAGGGTCACATACGCCACCTGCGGCATGATATCGGCCACGACGAACTGATACGCCACCGAAGTCAGGATGCCGACGAAGGAGACGGAGATCCGATCCCCGAGAGACGAGCGGTCCATCCAGAAGACGACCCAGGACAGCGCCACGATGAGCGCGAGCGGCACGACGATGAGGCGAAGCATGAAGAGGGGTTGGCGCCGGACGTCGACGCCCACCATGAACTGCGAGACATACCGGCCGGGACCGATCTCGGGTGCGATCCGTTCGCCTGTGTGCACGACGACCCGATCCAGACTCCACTGGGGCACGCGAGCGTCCTCGGGTAGACCGACGGGATGGTCCGGAGCGACCTCGAGCCGCACCTCCGAGGCATCCATGCCGAGCACCTCGAACACCGCCTCGAGATGCTGCGCATCGAAGGGGAGGCGGCGGAGCGCCAGATCGGTCTCGGCGTCGGCGTCCAGCGAGGCGTAGAGTGTCTGCGTTCCGTCGGGCAGTGCGCGCAGAAGCACGGCCTCGACCTCGAAGAAGCCCGACTCGTTCGCGAGCAGGATCTGCGGGTACCAGGCGGGTGAGAGTTCGTCGAACTGAAAGCCGCCTTGGTAGAACTTCTCGGCGACGCCGGCTTCGGCCGGATCGAACGTCTGTCGCGGATCGCTCCAACTGAGCCGCAGGAGGCCGCTGAACTGAAAGGTCTCGGCGCTGTCGTCGATCTCGTTCAGATCGTTCATCTGGAAGGCCGCCCGGACGACGACGGGTCCTTCGGCGGGCGGGGGCGTGAGCGGAGGCACGGCCTCGGCGGCGTCCGACGCAAGCGCCTGTGCACATGGCCCCAGCACCACGGGGAACGGCGCGAGCAGCAGGCCGGCGAGGAGGAGCGGGAGACGAAGCCCGGTGCGATTCATCGCGCTCCTGATCAAACGTCGCGGACCCCGAGCGGAACGAGTCCGGACGATGCGAAGGACGGGTGACGATCCGCGTTGTCCGCCACCGAGCGAGCCCCGATCGGGCCGAGGCGGCAGCATAGGGGACGCAGGCCTCCTCTTGGTACTCCGGCCCGCGATTTCGACGTCGTATTCCCCGCGCCGTCAGGCGGCCTCGCGGTCGTCGCGCCCGTTCTCCGGGAGCCGCCAGAGCAGCCGGTCTTCGAGCTCCTCGAGGCTCACTGTGTCTACGAGATCACAAACCAAATTGGTTCTGCAATTCGAACTCACCCAGCTTCCAAGTCTTGTCGAACCAGCTCTTCTCGGGCCCATACAGGCGCAGCAGCACACTCCAGCCCCTACCGGGAACGGGTCTGGACCCAATTTTTTCGTGCCCCTAAGGCGCCGTCGGGCCGAACCACACATCCACCGAACCATCGGCATTGCGACGGGTTTCCGGTGGCGCGCTCCGAGGTGGTGTCGAAGGTTCCCGCCCGCGCCGAATCCTCACGACATCGGCGGCATCGCGGCGTTCTGGCGCTTCGAGCGCCGCGCCGCGTTCCCGGCTGCGGCTATTTCACCTACGCTTGCGCCTTCTCGAACATCGTCTCCATCTGCGAAGACAGCACCTTGCTGCCGATCGAGCGCTCGGCGCCGACGCCGAAGCCGGTGATCTGGTCCGTCGAGGTCCCGTTGCCGTAGAAGACGACCGTGCCGCCATCCTTCGCCGGCAGGTGGGTTGCATGATTCATTCCCAAGGACGCGCTGCGATTCCAGTCGCGCCGAGGCGGTGGGCGAATCGCGCCGACAGCCCGACCGGGGCCGCCGTCACTGGATCCAGCCCTCCTCGCGGAGCCGCGGCTTCATCTCTTTCACGATCTCCTTCGCCGTCTGCCGGCCGCGGCCCTCGATGGTGCTGCGGCCGCTCGCCTCTCCCTCCACTTTGATCGCGCTGGTGACGAGGAGGCCGATCGGGTTCGCCGTTGCGATGGCGACGGCCGCCGGCACCGCCGCACCGGGCCCCTTGCCTCCGCCGGCGGACACGGAGCCGGAGCCGAGCTTGCGCAGCCCCTGCGGCGTCACCTGGAAGCCCTCGACCACCGTGGTCAGCTTGGAGGCGCCAGCACCGAAGCCGACCACCATGCGCTTGGTGGCACTGCCTTCGTCGAGCGAGGCGAACCAGCCGTGGATCACGATGTCGTCGACGCGGGGCCGCGTCTCCGCGACGGCGTGCTGCGCAGGGAGTTCGAGGTCCTGGAGCTCTGCCACCAGCGCCCGAGCCACCTCGGCGCCGAGGGCACGGCCCTTCGCGAGGTCTTCCGCGCTCATCGGGGCGGCGTCGTAGCGACCGGCCAGGGCGGACGCGTCCGGGACGTCCGCCGCGGACGCGCCGAAGTCGTACACCCAGATGCGATCCGGCCGCGGGAGTTTCCCGGTGTCGACCACCTCGCGATCGGTGACCTTCGTCGAAGCGCAGGCGATCGCGAGGAACAGGGCGACACAGACTGCTGAGGCTTTCCGAGCGGCTGCCATCGGAGACATCCTCAATAGCCCGGGGGCGCGGCGACCGATACGTAGCTCAGCTCGCCCTTCACGTAGGCTTTCTGGAACCAGTTGGGCGCGCAGTGGTAGTACGTGACGTCGTTGATCACGGCCGTGCTCATCGTGCAGGCGGCGGCGTGGCCCCCCGACGGCGTGGTCATGGACTTTATGGCGCTGACTGCCACCGCCGTGCCCGCTGCGATCGCCACCGCGGTGGCCACGTCGTCACCGCTGACGTGGACGTAGCTGCCGTTCCAGTAGGCGCCGTGGTGGGCATCGTCGAGATTGTCGTTCCAGGCGTCCTGTCGGTCTTCCTGCTGGTTCTTTCCGTAGTTCTGCCAGTCCTCGCGATTCTCGCTCTGGGCCTGCTGCCGGCTCTCCTGGGCTTCGCTGCCATACTGCTGTCGGCTCTGCTGCGCTTCGCTGCTGGCCTGCTGCCTCGCGGCCTGGTTCGACGACGTCGTGGACGAGCGGGACTCCTGCCGAGACGCCTGATTGCCCGACACCGTCTGCTGTCGCGACCCCTGGCTCTGCGAAGGCGTGGCCTGCGCCTCTCCGCCGCGGGCGCGCGCCCCTCCGCCCTCTCGGCCGGCGAAGCGGCCCCCGCCGCCCTCGAATCCGCCCCCGGCGCGTCCGCCGAAGGAGCCGCCCGCCGCGGCGCCGCCGCGCGAGAAGCCGCCGCGCTCGCGGGCGTCGGCCACCTGGGCGACGAGGCAGACGACGAGCGTCGTCAGCGCGAGCATCCGCACGATCTGCGATCCGCTGGCCTTCATCGACCCTCCTCCGCCGGCTGCGACGCCGGCACCGGCGCGAACACGATGCGCTCGGCGCCCTGGGGCGGTTCGAACGCGAAGAGCGAATCGGGAGCCTTCGGCGAGAGGTCCCAATCGGTGACGTGCGCCCGGAACTGAGGCTGTCCCTCCTCGTGCTCGTACGTGATCGTGATCCGCCGCGGCAGCGAATCCTTCCGGGAGACCCAGAGCTGCAGGCCGGCGACCTCGTTGCGGAGCGAGACGTGGTCGCACAGCTCACCGTCGATCGTCGACTCGCTGACGTAGCTCGCGTCGGCGATCTTCTCGGTGAGCAGCTTCGACAGCTCCGGCGACAAGAACTCCGCCAGTGCAACCGGCACACCGAGGCGCTCGCCGGCGTACTCCGCGATGTCGTCCAACGGCCCGCTGCGCGCGACGACGGCGTAGACGTCGTGCTCGGGGTCCTGGAGGACGAGCTGCGATCCGTCGTAGAGGAGCCGCTTGGTGTCGCCCTCACGCGACGTGATGTCGACCCGCAGGCGATCGGGCCGCCGCACGACGATTTCGCGGGTCGCGCCGAACTCCAACGTGCGCCCGTCGGCCTGCACCGTGTCCCAGGCGATCTCGCCCTGCATGGCGAAGCGCTCGGCGCCGGCGATCTGCGCGGTCATGCGCTCGACGACGGCGAGTGCCTGGGGATCTCGCACGCCGCCCGATGGCGCCGGAGCCATGGTCTCCTCGGCCATCGCCGGCATGGTGAAAGCCAGGCACGTCCACGCGGCGAAGCCCGCGAAGACGAGAACCGAGAGCATCCGGTCCGAGCGGCCGACGGCTATCTGCTGGCTCACGGACATCTCCTCCGCGTCTCGAGCGGCCTCTCGATAGCTCGGTCGGTTGCTGAAAGCCTGTCATCTCGCGCCAACAGCCCGAGCGGGCAGTGGAGCGAAGGCCGGGTGGGGGGCGAGGGCGGGTTGTCGTTCGAGGCCAGGATCCCGCCCCCCTCGTGGGGCCATCGACGCAGACCACACCGACGCGGGTCGGGGGAGCCTTCTCTCGCTACGATCCACGCAGTCGAATTCAATCCCAGAAAGGACGGCCGTCGATGCGGTCAATCCCTCTGGTCCGCTCCAGCGGCATCCGGCCTCTCTACTGCTTCCTCCAGGGCCGAGGGTGTGAGCTGCGTCACCTCGAGGAACGGATCCGCCCCGCCTTCCGCAGTCCGGACATGTTGCTCCCGATCGCGTACGCGGGAGCGCTCTTCGCAGAGACGGCGCGCGTTTCCGGCATCAGCGATCTCGGCCTCCGCCTCGGCCTCGAGACCCGGATCGAGGAGTTCGGCGAATGGGGAACGCTGCTCTCCCGGTCTCCCGACACCGGCGCCTTCCTCCAACTCGCGATCGCCGATCACCCCCGCTTCAACACCAGCTATCGGCTCTGGACCGTCGTGCGCAGCGACGAGGTCTGGCTCCATCTGCGCTACTGCCGCTCGCTACGAGCGGGACGTGCGCAGGTCTACGAGTTTTCGCTGATGCTCTGGCTGGATGCTTTGCGAAAGCTACTCGGCGCGTCGTGGCGCCCGCTGGAAATCCACCTCGAAGGCGACCCACCGCGGCACGCAGAGGCCCTCGCGGCGCTGGCGACGCGAGGCATCGGCTTCCAACGGCCGGCCCTGGCGATCGCCTTCCCGCGGCATCTCCTCGCCCGGCGCATCGAGCCGATGCCGGCGCGCGCTCTCGCAGTGGACGCGGGCCCCGTCCCGGCGAGCGACTTCGAGGGCTCCGTCCGCCAGACGGTGGCGTCGCTGCTGCAGCTCGGCGTGTACGATCTCGCCGCAACGGCCGAGGCTGCCGGCATGGGCGAGCGCTCCCTCCAGCGCCACCTCGGCAAGCTCGGTCTCACGTTCAGCGGGCTCGTCGAAGACCTTCGTTACGAGGCGGCCCGCCAGTTGCTGGCCGATCCGCTTCGCAAGGTGATCGACGTCTCGACTGCGCTCGGGTACAGCGACCCAGCGAACTTCACTCGAGCCTTCCGCCGCTGGAGTGGCGCCTCGCCCAAGCTCTTCCGGCGCGTCGCAGGCGGACCGCCCGTCGAGGGCCTCGCTCGGCGCTGAGAGGTCCGAGGTCGCGTCGATGTCGCGATCTCCGTCGAGCTCGCGGCGGGCGTCTTGGAAGCCCGTCTCGGTCGCGCGTTCGAGGCTGTCGACGTCACCGGTCTTCTGAATGAACGACGGCTTGGTGCTTTGCCCCCAGGGTGGCCAGATCGCCGAAGCCATTCCAGCCGCCGGTGAGCACGGTGGCCTCGCGGGTGTCGATCCCGCCGCGCACGCCATTCCCCTCGAGCGTACGGTACTGCACGCTGCCCTGAGTCAGCGCCAGCGACGGCGGCCTGCGCTCCAGCCCTGAAGCCTTCGGTGGTTCCATGGCTGCTGCTGCTCCCGCTGTGACTCCCGCTGTGAGATTGGCAGCCAACACCCCGCCCTCGTTCAGCAAGCTGGTGTTCTCGAGAAACTCACGGCGATCTCGTGTCATGCGTGTACTCCCTGAGGGCTCGCGAAATCAAGGTTGCCGGCTGCGCTCACTTCGATCGCACGGTCGGCGGCAAGGTACGAGAAGGCTCCAGTGCGGAGGTCGGCTCGTAGATCGAGAACGGGTTGACGCGGTGGGGACGCGCCAGCATCACAATAGTGCAACGCGGCCGATTCGTGCTTGCCAGTCAATCACGCTGGACCCGCGGGAGCAGCGCTGCCGCATTCAGGAGGCATCTCAGCATGCAGGCGACGAGAGTGATCGAACGGAAGCTTCTGGACGGGATGCGGGGGGCGACCGCCGGAGTCGCGTGGATCGTCGTCGCCGCGACCCTGCTGCCCCTGGCCGCCAGCGCCGAGCCTCGCCGAGGCCAAGGCCATCGCCGAGGAGGGCTTCATCTACGGCCTGCCGATCGTGATGAACTACGCGGTCATGTACGAGTACGCGGTGGACCGCGACTCGGAGCAGTGCAAGGCGCCCTTCGACCACATCAAGAACGAGGCGCGAGTCTTCACCTACGAGGACACGGCGATCGTCACGCCGAACAGTGACACGCCCTACTGCTTCGCGTGGCGCGATCTCCGAGCCGAGCAGGTCGTGTTGTCGGTCCCCGCCGTCGAGAAGGGACGCTACGACGCAGTGCAGCTCGAAGACGGCAACACCCTCAATTACGGCTACATCGGCAGCCGCACCACGGGCAACGGAGCGGGCCACTACCTGATCGTCGGACCCGGCTGGACGGGACAGACTCCCGAGCGCATCGCCAAGGTGTTCCACTCCACCACGCAATTCACCCTGGCGGACTACCGCACCCAGATCTTCGACCCCGCGGACATGATCAACGTGAAGAAGATCCAGGCGGGCTACCAGGTGCGGCCGCTCTCGGCATTCCTGGGCGAGCCCGGGCCGCCGGCCGCGCCGAGGGTCGAATTCCCGAAGGCCAATGCCGAGATGGTGAAAAACAACTTCTTCGAATACCTGGACTGGTCGCTCCCGTTCGCGCCGCCGGGCCCGGAAGAGCGGGAGATCCGCGCGAAGCTGGCGCGGATCGGCGTCGGCCCGGGCAAGACCTTCGAGTGGAAGGACCTCTCCCTCGAGCACAAGGCCGAGATCCTGCTCGGCATGAAAGAGGGGGAGAAGAAGATCGAGAAGTACCCGGCGACGCAGGAGTTTGCCGTCAACGGTTGGAAGATGACCAACCTGTTCGGCGACCGCGCCTTGTTTGCTGGCAACTGGTTGAAGCGAGCCGCCGGCGCGAAGGCAGGCATCTACGGCAACGACGCGGTGGAGGCGACCTACGGGTTCGGCAGGACCCTCCCGGACGGGACGCCGCTCGACGGCAGCAAGCACGGCTACACGCTCACCTTCCCCGCCGGCCAGTATCCCCCGGTGAATGCGTTCTGGTCGGTGACGATGTACGACGGCAAGACGCAGCTGCTGATCAAGAACCCGATCGACCGCTACCTGATCAACTCCCCGATGCTGCCGAACCCGAAGAAGAGCGCCGACGGCTCGCTGACGCTCTACGTCCAGCGTGAGTCTCCCGGCGCCGACAAGGAAGCGAAGTGGCTCCCGGCGCCGAACGGCCCAATCTACACAGTGATGCGTCTGTAATGGCCGAAGACCGAGGCGCCGTCGGTGCTGCCCGTCGGCAAGGGAACCCGAAAGCCCCCGGCGGTCGCAATCGCGAAGTAGTCGCCTCGCAGGACCGGCCAAGCTCTTCCGGCACGGGAATCGATCGCCAAGGCTCGGAACGTCACGCTACCGATCGAGGGCCGCTGCCAGTGTGGCGCCCTTCGCTACCGGGTGACCGCAGCCCCGCTCTACTCGAGTCGTCTCCCTGTGGTGCGCACCCCCGCTATCGCGGCGCGATCCAGCCGTGTAGCGCGAAGAAGTCGCCGAGCATGCCGGAGATCTTGTCGGCGGTCCGGCGCGCATCGGCGTCGACGTCGGCGCCGAACGCCTCGGAGCCGGCCGTGGTCGCCGCGGTCGCGACGGCTGCCGTCGCGAGCGTCCCGACACCGGCCCCGAGCGCCAAGGTCTCGGCCGCGCCGGGCTTGCGCCCGCTCTTGGCGTCGACCTCGAACTGGTCGACGAGGCGGCGCCCGCGCGGAGAGATCGCGCTCACGTGGACGGCCGTGACGACGTCGCTGCGGCCGGCCCCGAGACCGATGGTGACGCGCTCGGTCCGACTGCCCTGATCGATGCTGAGGAAGTGCCCGGTGACCGCGAGCAGCAACCCATCGCGCGGCTCCGGCGAATCCGAGGCGCGCGCCGCAGGCAGGCCCAGCGCCTGGATCTTCTTGACGAGATGATCCGCGACTGCGTCGGACACGGAGCGCGCCACTTCCCGCCGCTCACTGCTCTCCGAGACGCCCTCGAGCTTCCACGCGCCGGCGACCGTCGGGCTCGAGTCGAGCTGCACGTCCTCCGGCGAGGTCGCGAACGGGTACACCAGGATCATCTCGGGCCGCGGCAGCCGGCCGGTGTACTGGGGGCCCGTCGACTCCACCTGCGTGCTGGCGCAGCCGAAGGCTGCGATCGACAGGACGAAGAGCAAACACCAAACGTTCGATTTCATCTCGATACTCCCATCGTTTCGAGCATCACCAGACGCAGGCGGTTCCCTCACCGGCCGAGACCGAAGCTCATGTTGCCGGGATCGGTCAGGTTTCCCTTGATCAGCTTGGGCAAGACCGGCGCGAAGGTGACCTGGATGTTCCACTTCTGCCCGAACTGTTCGGGGTGGATCGGCATGTACTGCGCCGCGAGCGCGACACGGATCGGCAGCTTGCCGAGCTTCACCACCTTCGCGACCGACGCGCCGATCGGCACCGTCCACACGTCGCTGTCGTCGGCCTTCCAGTTGGCGAGCACGTTGCCCGAGTAGCCGACGCTCCAGCCGTCGCGCAGGAACCAGGAGAAGAAGGGCTGGAGATTCATCGAGCTGGTGCTCGCGCGATCGCCGTCGCCTGCGAACGACCACCATTGCTGGAACAGCGCCCCGGCGATCCACTTCTCCGAGAGATAACCGACGACGGCGGCGGGTCCGACCTGGTACTTGCCGAATCCCGTGAAATCCGAGCCTGCGCTGGGGAAGATCCACGTCGGGCCGAGCCCGAGTAGCCACTCGCCGGCGAGTTTCGCGCTCGGCGACACCAGCTGGAGCAACCCGATGTCGCCGAAGGCGATGGTCCGGTCGATGTCGAGGAAGTCGTTCGAGCCGGGATCCAGATTCGGATGGGGCTGCGAGACGAAGAGCGGGATCACGGGCCGCGTGATCAGGTTCCAGTCGTCCGAGATGCCCACCGGGAGCACCGGCTGGAACAGCAGGTTCGAGTTCCAGCTCGAGCCGTCCTGAGTGCGGCCGCGGAGCAGGTCGTCCCGGTCGTCGGGAAGCTGGTGCTTCAGCCGGAAGTTGTTCTGCTGGAACGTGATCGACCAGATGTCGCTCACCGGGTTGGAGAGCGCCTTGTTGACGTCGGCGAGCGAGGACGCTGCGGGCGCCTCCCCGTGCGCCGTCTCGGCCGGACCATCGGCTGTCGCGACCGCAGCGGGAAGCCATGCGATGAAGAGCCCCCCCAGCACGACCGCTGTCGTTCTTCGCATCGACCCCGTCCTCCGGTTTCCTCGGTCCGGAGAGGGAAGCGTGAAGATCGCCGGGCGCCTGTCATCTGACGCCACCCCGGCGATCCCGGCGATCGATGGGGACGGGGGTGGAACCGCGGTACGGCTCCCGCGTGCCGACTCGGGTGCGGGGTCGGGCAACCGACTCCGGTGGGTGTCGGCGTCGTCGAGGGACTCGCCCCCGTCGGGGAGGGACATGCGGCGCGTGGTGCGTCGCAGCAGTGTGGCGCCCAGCTCCGCCTCCAGGCTCGCGAGCGCCTGCACCATGGGGTGGCGAGTGAGCTTTGGAGCGCCTCCGCCGGCGTCCGTGAGGCAGCCGCGTTGGACGGTCTCCATGGAGGCGCGCATGGCGGAGCATGGGAAACACGGCTGCGGTCTACTCGGAGGACCGGGTCGGGACGTTCTGGCAAGTCCCCTGCGGGCCATCGCCGCAGGGCGAATCGGTACACCGAGTACACCTGGTCGCGCCGGAACCACCGGTGCGAAGTCGTGATCGCGCCCGCTTCCGCCGGCTCCCACCACGCGTTGGCGCGAGATGACAGGCGAGCCCGGCGCCGGATCGTGAATCTCCCCGCGAATGTGGGGAAGCTATGCCCCGCAACCCCAACGGAAACAACCAGAATCGACGAGGAGAGAGTCATGCGTTCCCATTTTGCCCGGCTGGCCGCCGGCAGCGCGGTCGGACTCGCGCTGTCGTTGCTGCCGCACGCCGTGCGCGCCGCCGACGAGACCGTGGTCACCGACGTCGCCGCGCTCAGCCAGGAGGTGCGCACCTACATTGCCAAGACCGGCGGCGAGGTCATGAAGGAGATCGCGGAGGCGCAGAAGCTGACCGCGGGCACCACGGACATCCCGGGCGCCTTGCGCCACACCGACAAGGCCCTGGCGCTGCTGCACAGCGTCAAGGCTGCGAGCCCCACCGAGAGCCTACGCGAGAAGATCGGCGGGCTTCTGCACCACCACCGGCGCGGCAAGGCCAAGGCGGAGCAATTCGTGCCCGTCGAGGGCGTGCTCAACGAGGTGTCGCAGATCCAGGGGATGGACGTCGCCGACGTCGAGACCTCGCTCGGCAAGGCCAAGACGTCGCACGCCGGCGGCGACAAGGTGCAGGCCGAGGCCGACTTGATCGACGCCTACGAGGGTGTGGGGTACCTGGAGATCGACCTCCCGCTGGAGGCCACCGAGGCCCGACTGACCGCGGCGCGCTACGCGCTCGGCCGGCGCGACATCGCCAACGCCAACGCCGCCCTCGCCGCCGCCATCACGCACACCAAGACCTGGACCGCGATGGCCCAGGGCGAGACGGTCGAGGCGGGCGTCGAGTACTGAGCCGACTTCGGAGATCCGGGCTCGCCGCCGCCGCGGCGGGCCCGGATCGTCCCCGGCGCGCGTCAGGGCCCGTGCGGGTCTGCGGCGAAGCAGCCGAAGCAGCCACTGATCGGCGTTCGTCCCCCGCCGCCGCACGGGATGTAGACCTGACGCAAAGGGGTGTCGGCTTGTCATCACGTGCCACGTCGCTCGTCGTGTGGGTCGCTCTCGCGCTGCTGGCGGGCGGGATCTCGGCATGCAGCAAGGAATCTCCCGGTCCGCCGCTGCCGCTCGACATCAACTCGCAGGCGTTCGAACCGCTCGATCGCACGCTCGCCTTCGACCGCGATGTAGAGCCGGTGCTCGAGAGCCGCTGCGTCGTCTGCCACGCCTGCTGGGATGCGCCGTGCCAGATGCTCTTCTCGTCCTACGACGGCGCGCAGCGCGGAGCCACGAAGCAGCCCGTCTACGATTCATCGCGGCTCGAGGCGATGCCGCCGACGCGCATGTTCATCGATGCGCGCAGCACCGCGGAGTGGCGGGCTCGGGATTTCTTCTCCGTGCTCGGCCAACGCCCGGCGTCCGGCGCCGCGGCGGGTGAAGACCCGCTGCTGCTCTCCATGCTCGCGCTCGGGCGCATGCATCCGTTCGCCGAGGGCCAGCGCCTGCCCGACGACGTCGGACTCGACATCGATCGCACGCTCTCCTGCCCGGCGTCTGGCGAGTTCGGGGACTACGCGCGCGAGCATCCGCACGGCGGCATGCCGTATGGCACGGCGCCGCTGAGCGACGCGGAGCTGCAGATTCTCGCCACCTGGGTGGCGCAGAGCCCGGCGCCGCCGCCGACGCCGGCGCTGCCGGCGAGCGCGCAGCGACAGGTCGCCCAGTGGGAGACCTTCCTGAACGGTGAGTCCTTGAAGGAGCGCATCACGGGCCGCTATCTCTACGAGCACTGGTTCCTGGCTCATCTGCGCCTCGAGGGCTTCCCGACCGGCCCGTTCTTCGAGGTCGTGCGCTCGCGCACGGCGCCCGGCCAGCCGATCGACGAGATCGCCACGGTGCGTCCGTACGACGATCCGGGCGTCGAGCGCGTGTGGTATCGCCTGCGGCCGCTCCAGTCGACGATCGTGCACAAGACGCACATCCTGTATCCGCTCGACGACGCGAAGCGCAGCCGCCTGCGCGAGCTGTTCCTCGACAGCGACTGGACGCCGACCCACTTCCCGGCCTACACGCCGGAGGTGGCGTCGAACCCGTTCGTCGCGTTCCGGGAGATGCCGGCGCGCAGCCGCTACGGGTATCTGCTCGACGACGCGCAGTACTTCATCATGACCTTCATCCGCGGCCCGGTGTGCCGCGGCCAGGTTGCCGTCGACGTGATCGAGGATCACTTCTGGGTCTCGTTCGTAGAGCCTTCCCGCGATCTTTCGGTGATCGATCCGAAGTTCCTGGTGGAGGCGGCCCCGCTGCTCGATCTGCCGGCCGAGCATCGGAGCCACTTCGGTCTCGGCGAGCTGTGGCTCGAGTACGCCACGAAGCAGCGCAAGTACCTGGAAATGCGCGAGCAATACTATGACGCCATCGATCCGGAGCATCGCGGCCCGGCGCTCGATTGGATCTGGGATGGCGGAGGTGAGAATCCGAACGCCCGGCTCACGGTGTTCCGCAACTTCGACAACGCCACCGTCATCAAAGGCTTCGTCGGCCAGATCCCGAAGACCGCCTGGGTGATGGATTATCCGATCTTCGAGCGGATCTACTACGACCTCGTCGCCGGCTTCGACATCTTCGGCAACGTCTCGCACCAGGTTTCGACGCGCCTCTACATGGACCACCTTCGCATGCAGTCGGAGAATCTATTCCTCGGCTTTCTCCCCGCGGACATCCGCAAGGAAGTCCGCGCCTCGTGGTACGTGGGCGCCACGCACAAGCTCTCCTACTCCGTCGTCGACCGTCAGCGCACGCTCGACCACGGCACGCAGATCGACTTCGAGACGTCGGATCCGAAGGCCGAGCTACTGGAGATGCTGATCGCGCAGGCGGGCCCGGCGGCCGGGCCGCCCGACCTGCTCAACCGTTGCGAGAAGCCGCCGTGCGTGCGGCCAGACGCGAGCGCGCTCGAGCGCGACGTCGAGCGTGAGCTGCAGCGCTTCACCTCGGTCAAAGGCGGCTTCGTGCCGTTGCTTCCGGAGGTCGCGCTCGTGCGCGTCCGGGCGCCCGGGCCGGCCAGCGCGGACGGCGCGAACGATCTCCTCTACGCACTCGTGCGCAACGTCGCGCACACCAACGTCGCGTTCATGTTCGGCGAGGACGAGCGCCTGATTCCCGCCGAGGACACGCTCAGCGTCGTGCGCGGGCACTTCGGCAGCTATCCGAATTTCATCTTCGAGGTAGACGCCGCGCACGTTCCGGCGTTCGTCGACGGCATGTTGTCGCTGCAAAGCGACGCCGAGCTCGAGCCGTTCGTCGCGCGCTACGGCGTGCGGCGCACGAGCGCACGCTTCTGGGAGACGCTCGACTGGCTGCATGCGGATGGGAAGCGGCGAAACCCTACCGAGGCGGGGCTCTACGATATCAACCGATACAAGAACCTCTGACGAGGGGCGGCTCGATCGTGCAACCCGGCTACTGCAAGAGCGGTCGAGCCGACGTGTTCACTCGCCCTCCAGGTTCAGATGGATCCATCCGCTCTCCCACTCCTCGCCGATCTCGGCAGCTATTTCCGAGACGGAACGCAGGCGTGAGGCATCGTTGCGGAAAAGAGTTGCGAGACGGGTACGCCGACGCTCGCGCTCACCCAGGTGCTGATCACTCGAGTGCCGTCGAGGATCGACGGGCTCTTCTCCTTGGGCCAGCCCATGCGCAGCATCGGGATGAAATCGCCCTCTGGTGCGGGCAGTCTGTTGGCTTCTTTGTCCTTACCCGGCGATTACCCGGCGATTCGCGCTGGAAACCGCTGCGACTCCAAGGTTTGTGGGTCGGCGCAAGGCCGATCGGAGCGGCAGGCTGGACCGGTCTGAACCGGAACCGCTTCAGCAGGTTACCACCAAGGCCCCCAGCCGCCCCAAGAGTCCCAATCCATCGAGGCCATCTCGTTCTCCTCGGCGATCTCCTGCTGGACCCCGAGCTTTTGATCACGGTCATACGCCGCCTCGGTGCCGACATGGAGGCACTGGCAGTCGGTCGCGTCGGCCCAGACGAAGCGCAGCGCGCCGTCCGGGCCCGTGGTGCGCGTGAGCTTGCGTTGGGGCAGCGCCTCGACCTTGGCCATTTGTTCCGGGGTCTTCGCAAACTGCATCTGGAATCCGGCGGCGGCCAGTATGCGCTCCGTACTCGCGGCCTCCGATTTCTGGATCGCCGCGCAGCCGCTCGAGGTCAAGAGTGCGGAGATCGCCAACGCTCCACCGATCTTGATCGTGGTCGCCTTCCCGAAACCGCGTTTGTGTGTGTTCATTCTCGGACCCATGCTCCTTGTCGATGAAAACGTGCCTCTCCGCCTGCGAAGAGCCGGCGGGGAGAACGCGAGCCGTTGTTTCTGCAGAGGAGAACAACGTGTCCTTCGGGCCGCCGATGGTGCCTGCCCGCACTCCTCAATCGGACGGCGCTAGCCCCGGCGGTCACTCCTTGTCAATCTCCCGATCGTCCGGGCGAGTTGATGAGATCGGAAGTCGTCGGCAGCGAAGCGATCCACGATCGCGACGGCATGCCGCGAGGCCCATCCGGATCTCGAGGCCGCGTACGTGTTCGGCTCGCGAGCCGCCGGCACGCCTCACCCGGGCAGCGACTGCGACGTCGCGGTGCTGCTTCCTCCGGAGACGGTCCACGGCGCCGGGACGCTCGCGCTCTCCGAGCTGCATCCGACCCTGGAGCGTCGGCTTCGCCGGGAGGTGGATCTCGTCAACCTGCGTCTCGCCTCGACGGTCTTCGCGAAGGAGGTGATCGCCACGGGGGAGCGGATCGCGTGCGTCGACGCCGCGGCGGCGGAAGAGTTCGAGGCGCTCATCTTCTCGCCGTCGATCGCTTCGGGCTTCGGCCAATAGAGCCGCATGACGACGTCGACCGGGCCTTTGGGGGCAGGCAGCCACTTCGACTGCTCGTCCGCACCCGGCGAATCCTTCTGGAGGTAGAGCGTCAGCCTGCCTCAGCTCCGAGTTCGTCCCGGCCGACTCCGGCGAGACGGCGAAGGGCTTGCCCGGCGCGATGCCGATCTTCGCGAAGCGCGCCCGCAGCTCGGTCTCTTCCGGCACCGGCAGACAGCACTGGAGCAGGAAGTTCAGGGTCTCGAACGGCTGCTCCTCCATCGTGAGACTCGGGCGCCCGACCGCGATGCGCCGGACTAGCGTCCCGGGTAGCGCGCGTCGGGATTCGCCGCGACGCAGCCGCTCGACCCTTCCTGACACATGACGACGATGGTCGTGCGCTGGCCACAGCCCTCCACGCCGATCGTGTACTCGAGCCGCTCGATCCCGCTCACCCACGGCCCCTGGATGGCCGGCTGGATCAGATCGCTCGACAGGACCACCCCTGTCGCGTCCGGACAGTTGAGGTCGAAGCGCCCACGCGCGAGCGCCGTTGCGAGCGCGGTGGGCTCCTGGTTCGCGAGTATCTGCTGATCGGTGGCGCAGGCCAGCAGCGAACCAAGCGCAATCGTGATGACTGCAAACCAGCGTGACGTCGTCATGGCGGACCTCCCCGGGCGAAACTTTCTAGCGCTGCGCCCGGGCGGGGTCAACGGATCCGCTCGAGGCGCCGCTCGGCTCACCAGCGGCAGCTGACCGGCCGGAGCGCCTCCGCGCTGCTCCACCATCATCGCGGCCTCGCACCAGCCGGCCTCGGAGCGCACGCGTGCGAGCACCTCCAGGGTTCCCTTTACGAACTCGCCTACCTCGAGCACGCGGGTAAAGGTGAAGACGGCGAAGGGACCCGGTCGGTGCCGCGGGCCGAACCGGAGCCAGTCCAGGGCGCCTTTTCGATGCGGCCGAGCAGCGCCAGGCTCGCCGGGATCACGGGATCGAGGTCGAGGACCTTGCCGCGGCCATCCGCGGAGTCGCCGCGCGCGGCGTGTGCCGCCCAGTCGAGCGACGCTTCGGAGTCGCCCGACGCGAGGTGGGCGAGAGCGAGGCCTCCGTCTCTCGCCCCGCAGCCGGAACCCGAGGAGACGACGGGCCCGGCGGCGGGCGGGAGCGCGAGGGGAGTCCGTGTCTCCGCTCCTGCGCGCCGACGCCCGCTGCCCTCGCGCCGCCTTTCGTTTGTCGCCCGTGCGACCTCGACCCACGTCTTGCGCGTGAAGGCGAAGAGGTCGAGGACTGCCGATCGCCGGACCGTCCGACGCAGGAGGTCTCCTTGGTCGACGCAGTCGCCCGAGACGGTCAGGGTGACGGCCAGATCGTCGAACGGGTCCACTGGCTCGCCGTCGCTCGTCGGTGTCGCGTAGGTGCAGGAACACTACGAGATCCCGCGAGATCGCGATGTCGGTGCGGAGCCAGGGCGATGCCGCGCTCGGTCGCACTCACTGTGACCACCGCGTTGATGCAGCCGGAGAGCCCAGCGAGAACCAACCCGGTTTCCTGCTCGCCATGACGTACTGCGAGCCGATGCCCAGCATTTCGATCGCGATTGCCGCGGTGACGCCGGTGTCGTTGTGTGAGCACAAAACTCGTGCTGCCAGATTGCGCAGGCCCGGTTGCGAGTAGTACTGGTAACTACCACCGGCAAAAGGGTGGAACCATGCGCTACCCGGATCGAGGCATGCGTCCTTCATCCGAGGCTCGAAAGCGATGGTGCGCGTGGTGGCATTGCCCACGGCCACGGCTTCTGTGAGCGTCTTCTCGGGCTCTTCGTCCGGCCCGAAAGGTTCGTCCTTCTAGCACCCAGGGATCGGTTCGAGTCGGACTGCGAGGCTCATCAGGTCGGCCCGACAGGCGGGGAGGATTCGTGTACTTTATCGAAGACGACCAACACGTCGGCGTGCGTGCGGGAAACGAGCCCGAAGTCGAAGCCGAGGAGGACGTCCATGCTGGGATTCGAGCTCGGGTTCTGGGACTACGTCACCTTCCTCGTCTTGGGGACCTGCGGCATCTCGTTCGTCATCTTCCTCGTCTGGCTGGCGGGGCTTCCCGGCAGGATCGCCATCGCGCGGAAGCACCCGGACGCAGAGGCTGTGCAGGTGATGGGCTACGCGGGCTTCCTGGCAGTGGTGCCGTGGATCCAGGCCTTCATCTGGTCGTTCAAGCCGACGGACATCGTCGACATTCGCCGCACGCCGGAGGCGGAAGCCGCCTTCATCGAGGACATGGTCGCCCGGCTCGAGGGCAAACCCCCGCCGAAGGCCGAACCCCATGCCGCGGCGGCTGCCGCTCCGGAAGATGAAGCCTGATGCTGCTCGGGATCTTCATCGCGGTCGTGTTCGCGCTCTTCGTCTGGCTGGTCTTCTTCCAGTTCAAGTGGCTGAAGTGGAGCGTCGGATGGGCGATCGGGTCGTTTCTCGTGTTCGTCCACGTGATGCTGATCTTCGTGATCGGAATTCGCTTCGTCACGCCCGCTTCCACTCAGGCCGTGGTCGTCCAGCACACGATCCAACTCGTTCCCCGCTTGTCCGAGCCGACGCGGGTGACGGCGGTGCTCGTCGAGCAGAACGTGCCCGTGAAGAAGGGCCAGCCGCTGTTCCTCTTCGACCGCCAGCAGTACGAATCCCAGGTGCGCCAACTCGAAGCGCAGCTCGCAGCGGCCGTGCAGAACGTCAAGGTGCTCGACTCGAACGTGACTCTGGCCGAGGCGAAGAAAGAGCGCGCCAAGGCGGATCTCGACTACCAGAACTACTGGGTGAAATCCCAGGAGGCGCTGGGCAAGAAGAACTTCATCGCCCAGAATCAGGTGGATCTGGCGATCAAGCAGCAGAAGCAGGCGCAGGCCGCCTACGACGAGAGCGTGGCCGCGTTGGCGGATGCACGCATCAGGCAGCAGTCCGACATCGACGGCGTCAACACGTCGGTCGCCGAGCTGGAGGCCCAGCTCGAGCTCGCACGTTTCTACCTCGACAACACCACCATGGTCGCACCCGAGGACGGACGTATCGTGAATTTGCAGGTCCGGCCCGGCATGGTCTCTGGCATCCTGCGCGTCGGCGCCATTGCCTCCTTCATCTGCGATGAAGACCGCTACCTCCTCGCGTCGTACTTCCAGGAGAACCTCAAGTACGTCGAGGTGGGGCAGCCCGTGGAGGTGGCGCTCAATCTCTATCCGGGACAGATCTTCTCGGGCAGGGTGGCGAGCGTCTGGAAGGCCAGTCGCCAGGGGCAGTACCTGCCCAGCGGATACGTCCCGAGATTCAACCCCGAGCCCGAGTTCGTCCCGCAGAACGAGTATGCGGTGGCGATCACCTTTGACGACGCCGATCAATCGAAGTTCACCATCGGCGCGAAGGGCGAGGCCGCCATCTACACCAACGGCATGAAGGGAAGCTGGGCCGCGCTGCGTCGCATCAGCATCCGCATCTACAGCTGGCTGAACTTCCTGTATCCGCTGAACGTGTGACGCTCAGATCCCGCTTCGGCAGGAGATCCCCGCGCTGATCCCGTCAACCGACGGAAGGCCCGTAGACCCTCTTCTCCCTCTCGGCGGCGAACGCCAGCACTGCGCGAGTATCCTCTCGCTCCATCTCCGGAAGTCGCCGAGGATCTCGTCGTGGCTCATCCCGTTGGCGAGATGAGAGCGGGCGCGTGGGTGCGAGTCCGCGGGAGCCGCGGCGCAAGCAGAGGGCTGACGTCGCCCGCCTCTGGCTCGCGACGCGGCGCATGAGGCGCCTTGCGGTCGTGGCTGCGCCTGCGGCGGCCGAGGTCAAGTCCCCGTTCGCGACCGAGGGGACCAGCGTGGATGACACTTTCGCAGCGTTCTTCGACGGAGCGGAGCGCGTGGAGGGGGCTCTCGTCTTCGACGAGACCGTCATCGACAAGGATCTCGACCCGAACGCCGGCAACTATCCCGGCGCGCTGGTCTCGCTCACCGCTACGGTCGAGGTGTCGAGGAACAGGCCGGGCTGCGCCAACACGAAGTGCACGGCGCGGCGGATGGCGTCGGGATCGCGCAGTGGTTCGTACCAGATGAAGGCGCGCTCGGGCGGTCCGTGCCAGCGTCGGCGCGCTCCTGGTGCATGGCGCCGAGCGCCGCAGCGCCGAACAGGACGCGCGTGCTCGCGTGGCCGGTGCTGCCGAAGGGTGAGGTCTCGATCATGGACCCTCCTCGGACGAACGCTACCACGGCCGCCTCGGCCGGCCCGAGCCGCTGGCGCGGCGCACGGCTCCGAAGCACCCGGTGGATGTCCTCCGCGCCCAGAAAGGCCGGCGGATGCCGCCACTGCGGGTGGTGGGCACGCAGGCAACCCGCGCGGCGCGTCATGCCGATGTCCCCGAGATCGACGATGCGCCGAAGCGCGCGATCAGCCTCGCGGCAGCGTGACCACGACGGTGCCGGTCGCGTGGTCGCCGAGATCGTTGGCGGCGCGCACCGCGACGTCGATCACGCGCTCGTCGCCATCATCGCGGACGGCGCTCACCCGGCCGGTGAAGCGCAGCGGCTGGCCGGGGATCGCTGGCCCGCCGAGGCGGACCTCGATCCGGCGCACCATCGCCTCGGGGCCGGCCCAGTCGGTGACGAAGCGCGAGACGTAGCCGTTGGTGGTGAGGATGTTCATGAACAGGTGCGGCGCGCCCTGGCGGCGCGCGTACTCGGCGTCGTGGTGGACCGGCATGAAGTCCCGCGACGCGATCGCACCGGCCACGATCACCGTGGCCGTGACATCCAGGTCGAAGCGCGGCAACTCGTCGCCGACGGCGACGTCAGCCGGCGCTCTCGCAGCGCTCATCGGGGCGCTCCGAGGCGGCTCGAATCGATCGTCGACGGGTCGAACTTGAGGATCCGGAAGACTTGGCGACCGACGACTTCGCCCGCCTCGGTCCGGTATGTGGTCACCCACGTCACGAAGTAGCCGAGCCCGAGCCCCGTCCGCTTGCGCGGCGAGATCGACTCGACCTCGTTCGACGCGTGCAGCAGATCCCCCGGCCGCAGGTAGCGGAAGAATTCGAGCTCGGAGTTCGTCGCGAGGGTGCCCACGTAGCCGGCTTCGTCGAGCACGGGAATCGGGTTGTCGCTCGTCATCTCGGTGGGCGCGCCGCCGCGTTCCGCGATGCCCTCGAGTTTCGGCCGCGGCATCGTCCACGCCTGCAGCATGGCGGGCGGCGCGACGATCCCGCCGAAGCGCGTCTGCCGCGCGGCCGCCTCGTCGAGATACACCGGATTGCGGTCGTCGAGCGCGTCGACCCAGTGACGGATCATCGGCACGTTCACCGGGTCGGGCGCGACCGAAGCAGGCCCCATCGGCCGGCCGACGTACTGCTCGAGCCGCTCGCGCAAGGGATCACCGACATCGTCCGCCGGCGTTCCTGCTCGTTCCTCCGCCTGCTCGCTCAACGCGCCTCCGTGTCGCTTCCCGGTGCCGCCCCGCTCGCGGCCGCGGCGGCCGGCGAACATACGAGATCCCGGAGCGCGCATCATCGCCGATCGCGGCGAGCGCACTCCACTCCTCGGGCGTTGCGAACCGGCTCCTCTACACCGTCGCCGACGCCCCCGCGGCGGACCGGCCGCGAGCCCGTCTGGGCTCCCGTTCCCGGAGGAGACAGTCCGCACGGATTGTGTCCCGCGGGTCCGAGCGGGTCCGAAGAAGGATCCCACGTCCAGAGGTCAGAGGCTCCGCATGGCTCTCTTGCGCAGCGCGACGCGATTCTCGGATGGGCAGCGCCTCGCGGTGCTGTCCATCCGACGGCGGCGCGGCAAAGGCGCCGCTGCGTTCTCCCGCATGTCTCCCGCAAGCCCGACACCTACGACCGCCACCGTTCCGCCGTTCATACGGTCATGGAGAAGCGGGGCCGCGCGTCGCCGACTCCGGCCCCCCCGCCCGGCAGGTACGCATCCAGCTCCATGCACAGGTTCCGCAGGAACCAACGCCCCAGCCCGGTGACGATGAAGCGATCATGCCTCGCTTCCAGCAGCCCGTCCTCGGCATGGGCCGCGAGGGCCTCGCGGGCCCCATCGAGCGCAGGCAGCACTCCGACCGGGGTCACGCGCTCTCCCAGCAGCGCATAAGGAAGCTCGAGGTTCGACAGCAGGTGGTGAATGGCCTCCCGTCGCCTCCGGTCTTCGGCCGTCAGCCAGTGCCCGCGCACCACCGGGAGCTTTCCTGCGTCGATGGCCCGCTGCCACCCTCCGAGCTTCGGATCGGACTGGATCTGGGCCCCTCCCACCTCGCCGATGGCCGAGCACCCGAAGGCCACGAGATGGGGCGCCGCGCGCTCGACGTAACCCATGAAGTTCCGATGCAGGCGGCGTTCGCGAAGCGCCACCGCGAGTTCGTCGGTCTCGAGCGCGAAATGATCCATGCCGATCCACGTCCAGCCGCTGCCCTCGAGCCGGCGCACCGCCTGCCGGAAGAGGGCGAACTTCTCCCAAGACGTCTCCGGCAGGCCCCGCGTGTCGACCTGCTTCTGGTTCGGACGAAGGTGCGGAAGGTGGGCGTACGAAAAGCACGAGAGCCGGTCGGGCCGGAGTTCGATGACCGTGTCGAGCGTGCGGTCGAGCATCTCCGGGGTCTGGTACGGGAGCCCGTAAACGAGGTCCAGGTTCACGCTGGCAAACCCGGCCTCGCGGGCCGCGTGAAAGATCTCGCGGGTGAGCGCCTCCGGCTGGATGCGACCGATGGCTGTCTGGACCTTCGGGTTCAGATCCTGCAGGCCCAGGCTGATCCGAGTGAAGCCCAATGCGGCCAGGAAACGAACCTGTTCCGGCGTCGCGATCCGGGGGTCGATCTCGATGGAACGATCCCGCCCCTCTGGGAGGATGAAGGCGCGCTCGAGCAGGTTCACGAGCCGTTCGAGCTGGGCCTCGTCGAGGAAGTTCGGGGTCCCGCCGCCGAGGTGGAGTTCGAGGGCCGCGCGTTCCCGGCCGAGCACTTCGACCACGGCCGCGACCTCCCTCTCCACCCGGTCGAGGTAGGTGTCCACTACCTCGCCTCGCCGGGTGACCGTCGCATTGCAGCCGCAGTAAAAGCAGCGCTCCGCGCAGAACGGCAGGTGCACGTAGAGGGCCACGGGAGTCTCTGCGTCGTCGGCTGCCCGACGGAGCGCTCGCCGGTAGTCCTCCTCGCCGAACTTCCCGCTCCAGAAGGGAATGGGCGGGTAGCTCGTGTACCGAGGCCCGGACCGGTTGTAGTGCTCGACCGTCTGGGGGGTGGGCTCCTGCCCGTTGGAAAGACCAACCATCGGAAGGGGTGTACCTCTGTTCATCGAAGGGGTCCGGGGTTCGAGCCGGGGAGTGAGCCGGGCACCGCCCCGACTCTCCCGCGGCGGTTCGGGCGCAGCAGGCTGAACTCGGCACCTTCGCGTCGGGAAAGCCTCGACGCGGGCGCCTCACCCAGTGCGACGTCGCGGGAGACGAGTGCCCGAAGAAGTGTCTCCAGAGCGCCGTGGTAGTAGGCGTGGAGCGGACCGGTGGATGGAAGCTGGCGCGCCGGAGAGCCCAGTCGAAGGGTGAGGCGCACGTCGGGCTTCGTGCGGAATTCGAAGGCGCCGCTCCCGGCGAAGGTCCAGGCATGGCGCGCGATCGCCTCGAGCACCAACCGGATCCGCACCCGGGGCGGGAGGCCCCGGACCAGGAGCTTCGCGGCGCCGGGGATCCGATGCCGGAGGACGTACGCACCCGTTCGCACGCCGGCTTCGTGGAGGACGGCGTGGGCGACCGCGTCCGGGAGCACCTCGACGAGGCAGGTCACGAGCGCCAGGAACTCTCGCTCCGGCTGCATGCCGCAGGGTTCGACGTCGAGGAGCGATTCGAACCCGGCGAGTCGCAGGATCCGGCGAGCCTCGGGCTCGCCCAGCCTTTTCTCGAGGGCCCGTGCTGTCTGGATCATTGCGTTCGGTCCAATGAGCGCCTCGTCGAGCGCGCCCCGCGGCGAATCCATGTACCCGGCCGGGCCGATCATGCGTCCCCGCGTCCGGCCGCGTGGGCGGCCTGCCCCCATGGAAGCAAGGTGGAGGCGGCCCGACGGAACCCGTCTCGCTCACGTGCTCGCTTGACCGAGAGCGCCCTGGCCATGTCCTCCACCGTGGTGCGCTTCAAGTACGTCCGCATCCCCTCGCGAATCGGCTTCCAGGCGTCGTGCAGGGGGCAGGGAACGGCGTCGGAACATCGTCCGAGTCCGGCCGCACACGCTTCCAGCGCCCCGAGTCCATCGATCGCCACCACGATGTCGTGGAGCGAGATCGCGCATGCGTCTCGGGCCAGCATGTACCCGCCCGACGGACCCCGGGTGGACTCCAGCAGACCGGCCGCGACCAGTCTCGGGAGCAACGCCGACAGGAAGGGCCCGGGGATCGCCTCGCGCTTCGAGACATCACGCATCTTGACGGGGGTCCCCGGGCCCGCCGACGCGAGGTGCGCCGCGGCCCGGATCGCGTACGTGCAGGCGGCCGAGTGCATCATGGTTCGTCGACCCCCTCAGCTCCTCGCGGACGGAGCGTCCGCCTCTGCCTCCGCGCCGCTCTCGAGGGCGGCTTCCAGCGGAAGGGCCGGCAGCGATCCCGACCCGCAGGCCAGCATCTCGTGCTGCGAAGGCCGCTTCCTGCGCTCGCCGTGCACCCGCTGGATCTGGACCAGCTCGCCCTGCTGTCGCTGCCGGATCAGCTCGTCCTTCGTCAGCACCTTCGACTCGTCGAAGTCCCAGTTCACCTTCGACTGGCCCCAGTAGTGGATCCGACCCAGGTCGTAGAAGCGCCGCTCCATGGAGCTCTTCAGGAACGCCTTCAGGCAGCCCCGCAGATATTTCCTCCGGAAGGGATCCCGGTCCCACAGGTAGCCCCCGAACGCCTTCTTCGTGTAGTAGCGCCGGTAGTTCTTGAGGACGCCGGCCAGCACCTCCTCGCGGGTCATCGTGTCCGGTTGGAGGATCGGGGTCACGAAGTTGTATTTCGCGTAGTCCCGCACCTCGACCTTGTCGCCCAGTTCCTCGAACAGGTCGGCGAAGGGCCAGGGCGTGTAGCAGTTCCAGTTCACGAGGTCGGCGTTCCAGTCCCGCGCCATGTTGTACGTCTCCTCGAGGGTCTCCGGAGTCTCGTTCTCCATGCCCACGATGAACTGCGCCTCGACCACGATCCCGTTCTGCCTCAACAAATCGATGGCCTTCTTGCTCTGCTCGAGCCGGATCTCCTTGTTGAAGCGGTCGAGGTTCAGCTGCGCCGCCGCCTCGGTGCCCAGCGAAACGTGCACGAGGCCGGCCCGCCGATACAGGGGCAACAGCTCCTCGTCACGCAGGATGTCGGTCACCCGGGTATTGATGCCCCACTTGACCGGCAGCTTCCTGCGCTCGAGTTCCTCGCACATGGCGACGAACTTCTTGCGGTGGATCGTGGGCTCCTCGTCGGCCAGGATGAAGAATCCCACCTGGTGGTCCCGCACGAGTTCCTCGATCTCGTCGACGAACTTCTTCGGGTCCCGGGTCCGGTAGGTCCGCCAGAACTTCCACTGCGAGCAGAAGGAGCAGGTGAAGGGGCACCCCCGGGCGAAGTTCGGGACGGCGACCCGGCAGTTCAGCGGGATGTAGATGTACTTGGACCAATCCAGGATCCCCCAGTCCGGCTTCAGCGCGTCCAGGTCCTGGATCGGCGGATGCGCGGGGGTGGCCACCACCCGGTCCTCGTCGAGGAAGGCGAGCCCCTTGATCGAGTGTCGCGCCTCCGGGTAGTTTCCCGCCTTCAGCGCGCGCACCAGGTTCGTGACGATGTGCTCCCCCTCGCCCCGCACGATGACGTCGATCCAGGGCGCCTCCGCGAGCACCTGCTGGTACATGAAGGTCCCGTGGATGCCGCCGAGCACGGTGAGGGTGTCGGGGAAGAGTTCCCGGACGAGCCGGAGCGTGTCCTGCGCCTTGTAGATCGCCGGGGTGATGGCCGTGGCCAGGACCAGGTCCGGCGCGGGTCCGGAACGGAGGAGGGCGGCGAGGGCGTCGTCCTCGATCCGGTCGGTCATGGCGTCGATGAAAGTGATGTCGTCGACGCCCGCCGCCCGGATCGCGCCGCTCAGGTAGGCCGCCCACGCCGGAGGCCAGGTGCCGGCGATCTCGGCGCCGCCGGAGTGATAGTTGGGGTGGATCATGACGATGCGCATGGGGCCGGACCTCTCTCCTCGGGTGGACGTCATGCCGACAGGCCCCCTCCAGGGCCATGGGTGACTGTAAATTATTTTGGTCATCACTATGTGTCAAGTAATATTTACAGACATTTCGCTCGGGATTGGTGGCGCAGCGGTTTTCTGGCACGTCCACCGCGCGCTCGAACGAGGGGCACGGAGCCCCGGGAAGCGATCGCTCCTGCTGCGATCACCGTGGACGTGAGGTCCAGATCGATGCGCGGGGGCTCGTGACCACGAGATCGCGGAGCGCGATTCATCGCCGATCGCGGCGGCTTCGAGGAGGTCGTGGTCTACGAGAAGGGCGACCGCGTGGGCGGCACTCGGCGCGAGAACGCCGCTCGTGGCATCGCGAGCCCTTCCCCGCGAGCGCGGAGCGCAGGCCTGTTTTGCCAATCCATAGTATGAATGATAATCATTCATGCTATGGATCATCAATCGAAGCGCGCCGAGCCGTTGCCGCGCCTCGCCGCAGGGAGCCTGGGCGAGCGCCTGCAGGTGATGCCCGCGGTGGTCGTGACGGGGGCCCGGCAGACCGGAAAGAGCACCCTGGTCCAGGCGATCGCGCCCGGTCGCCGTCGACGGTACGCGTCGCTCGACGACCTCGACGTGATGGATGCCGCGCGCCGCGATCCGGAGGCGCTCGTGGGCGGCACCCAGCCGGTGACCCTCGACGAGGTGCAGCGGGAGCCCGACCTGCTGCGGGCCGTGAAGCGCGCGATCGACCGGCGGCGACGACCGGGTCGCTTCCTGCTCACGGGATCGGCGAACCTCCTGCTGATGCGGCAGGTCTCGGAGTCGCTGGCTGGCCGAGCGAGCTACCTGACCCTCTGGCCCATGACGCGGCGCGAGCAGCAGGGTCTCGGGCGGGCAGGTCTGTGGGACGAGCTCCTCGGCTCCCGCGACGAGGAGTGGCTGGACCTGCTCGCGGCAGAGCCCGACGCACCGGAAGACTGGCGCCCGCTCGCGCGCCGGGGAGGCTTCCCGACCCCGGCCGTGCACCTCGGGTCGGCCCGCGAGCGCGCGATCTGGTTCGACGGCTACGTGCGCACCTATCTCGAGCGCGATCTCCAGGAGCTGTCTTCCATCAGCGCGCTGCCGGACTTCCGGCGCCTGATGCGCGCGGCCTGTGCGCGCCTTGGCCAGCTTCTCAACCAGACCGAGCTCGGCCGTGACGTCGGCCTCCCGCAGCCCACGGTCCACCGCTGGCTCAACCTGCTCGAGACCTCCTACCTGCTCGCGCGTCTGCCGGCCTACGCGGTGAACCGAACCAAGCGGCTGATCAAGTCGCCGAAGCTCTACTGGGGCGACACCGGAGTGGCCCTCCACCTGGCGGCCGGAGCCGAACCAGGCGGCGCTCATCTCGAGAACCTCGTGCTCGCCGACCTGCTCGCCTGGCGAGACGCCCGCCTCGACCCCGCGGAGCTGTTCTACTGGCGCACGGCCATCGGCGAGGAAGTGGACCTGGTGATCGAGTCCGGCGGGCGGCTCCTGCCGATCGAGATCAAGGCCTCGGCCCGCCCCCGTCTCGCCGACGCGGCGCATCTCCGCAGTTTCCGGAGCGAGTACGGCAAGGCCGCGCGCGCGGCGCTGCTGCTGCACACGGGAACGAAGCTCGAGTGGCTGGCGCCCGACGTGCTCGCCGCGCCCTGGTGGCGGGTGGTGTGAGGACCGTCGCGCTCTTCGACATCGAAGGAGATGCCCGCGTGACTGCGCTCGGCACTTGCGATCGACTCGGACCACCGATCGAGGGACTGGCACCACGCCGGCCGATTGCCCGCCGGATCCGGCGCGAGTACGGTAACCCTGCCTGAGCAACGATCAGACCGACCGCCGATGCGCCGCATCGGCACTTCCCGGAGCCCCGCGATGCGCGTGAAGACAGACGCACGCGGCGTCGCCGACTCCGCCCGCCACGCCGCCCGCTCCGCCCGCCCCACGGATCTGCGCGTCGCGGTCATCGGCGCTGGCATGTCCGGGCTGCTCGCGGCGATCGAGTTCGAGTGCGCGACGTTCCATCGTGTCTTCGCGGAGAGCTTCAGCTCGCTTGCGAGCCAGGCCATCCACTCGTCGAGTGCGGCGGAGTCGATCTCGTGCACGCTGCGACGCGCCCACCGAACCGCGGTGTGACCATCCGGTACGCACCAGCGCTTCAGCTCGGCGACATAGCCGGCGCTCCGCTCACCCGACTCCACGCGCTCGCGCATGCGATGCAGCCAGCGCTCGAGTCAGCGATCGACGCGGTGTGCGGAAGAAGTGGCGGGCAGCCAGCGGTCGATGGCGGCTCGCAGATCGACGCCTTGCGCGACCAGTGCCCGATTCCGCCGCACCCGTCGTGGATACGTCGAGCGAGGTCCGGAACAACGCGGCCGACGACGAGTACTACGAGATCCGTGTCCCGACTCGATCCGGCGCCCGCTGATCGACCCGGCCCGATCGGAAGCGGGTGCTTCGCCGTCATGGCGACATGGCGACGCGAGACCGCGCTTCTCGACGTCGCGCGCTCCTCCAGCGATTCCGAAAGCGCGTCGAGGCTCCGGGCGTACTTCCTGCTCGAGATCCCGCAGGCGACCGCGTCGAGCGTGTGGCGATCCATCGGATCCCGGCTCGAGGCGAAGGCGAAGCTCGGAAGCCCGAGCTCCTCGCCCTCGATGCTCCGAACCCGGGGCCGGGGAATCGGAATCCGGCGGCCTACGAGCGTCACCTCGCTGCGCGTCGTCCCGGCCCGGCCGGCACTGCGTTCCGGGTCCAGCTTCCGGCGGGGGCCGCAGGGATCTTCGCGGTCCTGCTCCAGCACCGCGAACAGAACGGGCTGCCCGGCCTCGACGCAGAGATCGAAGAACGAGTTCTCGATCTTCACGAAGGCTCCCCGCAACGGCAGCGGGGTCTTCACGTTCGTCGTCCTCGGAGAATCGACGAGTTGGAGCTGTGCGGGCTTCCTGGCATACTTCGTCATGGCAGTTGCTTCGTGGTGTAGAGACCCCCTCCGCACCGCACGGAGGGTGAAGGAGCCGCCGCTCTACTTTCCTAGAGGATCAATCGGGGCGGGGACATCCCCGCCGGGCTGGATGACTCCGGTTGATGACTCTGGTCAAGCAGGTATCCCCATCCTCCAAAATCCGGTCCACCCGGACTATGCTGACCGCAACCAGGGCGTCCGACCTTGGTGTGTGCGCTGGCGGGCTTCGATGGCATCGGCACAGATGCACTTGGAAGGGTCCTGGGCGTTCGACGCTGTAGGTGCGGGCGTCGCCGCGTCGCTTACACGCGGGCTCGCGCTCTCCGCCCTCTCGGGCGGGCTCTACGGGCTCTCCCTGACTCTCGAATCCCCGTGGATGCGTGCGCCCCTCGGGCTCGTCTCGCTGGCGCCGCTGCTCGTGGCCATCGTGCGACTGCCACCCTTCCGGGCAGCCATCGCGGCCGCGGCGTGGACCGTGGTCGCCACTACCGTGGTGGCTTCATGGTTCCCTTCGACGCTCCAGCACTACTTCGGACTCTCGCTGACCCAGGCGGCCGTCGGGTTCGCATTGCTGACGCTGGTCGTGAACGCGCCCCCCTATCTCGTCTGGGCGGTCTGGCTCTCGTGGCGCACGCGACATGGGCCGGTGTCGCCCCTCGTCATAGGTGCCGGCTTCCTGCTCGCAGAGACTGCGCGCGCGGTCGGGATCGTGCCGAATCCATACGCGCTGCTCGGCTCGAGCCAGGTCGGCTCACCCACGGCCCAGTTGGCGGAGTGGATCGGCGGGTTCGGGCTGGGCGGCCTGGCCGCGGCAGTCAGTGCGGCCATCGCCGGTCTCGTCTGTCCGGTGCTCCGCGGCGCGCGACCGCTGCGGGATGGGGGCGTCGTGTGCGCGGCAACGCTCTTCGCGCTCGGGTTCGGCATCGCGAGGCTGGACGACGAGCCGGCTCGGGATGCGGATTTCGTCCGCGTGGGGGTCATCCAGCCGGGCTTCGCGCCGGCTCGCGGGGTCGCGCCGGCGGACGACCGCGTGGCGACCCAGATCGCTCTGAGCCGCATCGCGTTGGCGGCCCATCCCGATCTGCTCTTCTGGCCCGAGCACGCGGTGGCCTTCTATCCGCGCGAGGCGTCCGCCGCGCGGGCTACGTTTCTCGCCGAGGCGGGCACGCTCGGGACCGACCTCGTCTTCGGTGCGCCGCACTACCGCAATGGCGAACCCGAGCCCGACTACTACGCCTCGCTGTTCTTGATGCGCGACGGCCGTCTGGCGGGGCGCACCGACAAGCGCTCGCTCGTGCCCTTTGCCGAGTACGACCCCCTCGGAGGCCTGCTGCCCGTCGAGACGGCCGGCTACCGGTCGGGGGATTCGTTTCGACCGCTCGAGGCTAGGGCCGCTCGCGTCGGCGGCTTCCTGTGCGGCGAGGTGCTCTTCCCCGCCGTGGCGCGCGAGCTGAGCCTCGCCGGCGCGACGGTGCTTGCGAATCCATCGAATGACGGCTGGTTCACGGCCGAGCAGCCGGCGCGTCACCAGATCTGGGCTGCACGAATGAGGGCCATCGAGAATCGCCGCCCCGTGGTCCGCTCCGCGGCGAACGGCTACTCGGCCGTGATCGACGACAGGGGCAGGATCGTCGAGCTGAGCGGCCGCGGTACCGCAGAGATCCTCGCCGCAGACATCCGCCCTTCCCGACTGACGACGCTCTACCAGCGCCACCCACACGCCCTGCTCTGGGCGGCTCTCCTTGCCGTCGCGGGATCCTGCACGACCGCAGCTCGCGTCTCCCAACGCGCCACCGGATCCGCCCGGATCCGATCCATCCCGAAAGGACGCCTCTCATGACGATGCTCGAACGAGTTCTTCCCGCGCCGGCGCCGCGCCGCGCCCGCGCCGGCGCCGCCGGTGCCCGTGCGATCGGTCTCTCGAGGAACGCCGGCCGAGTTGCGCTGCTCGCGCTGGCTGTGCTGGTCGCCATGCTCTCGCTCACCACGGCACGCGACGCTCTCGCGGCCTCACCGGGACCAGCGGCCCGCCAGGGCACGCTCGGTCTCGGCAGCTGCATGGGCGGCTCCCTCGATGGCGAGACCTGCGTCGACGACGGCGACTGCCACGACGGCAGCGCCGGCGGCGGTGGCAGCCTCTGCAGCTCGAGCCTGGTGGCTCTCGAGATTCGCGGCTTTCTGACGATCGTCTCGGACAAGGACTCGGGCCGCTTCGAGAGCGTCGACACCGTTCCCCACGTCGCCCTGCAGAGCTGCTCGGACGGCCCCTTTCGAGGTCAGTCCTGTACGAAGAACAGCGACTGCCGCACGCCCGAGGTCGACACGGCCGTGTGTCGGACGGACCAGGTACCCGCCGACTTCTCGAAGTCGACGCTCACCTTGATCCTCGAGTTCTCGCGCGATGGTCAGGCATACACCTACGCCGAGACCTACAAGGATCTCGGCGACTATGTCGATGCCGATTTCGGCATCGACTGCCAGGGTTTCTGCGTACCAGCAGGTCTGCCGGGCAGCGTGGGGTGGCGTGAGGCTGCCGTAGAGGCACGCATCGCGACCGACGACGAGGGTGACGATTCGGGTGCCGGAGGCGGCGGCAGCGACGGTGGCGGCACCGGCAGCGGCGGGGGCGGCGGCGGGCGCGCGGGCGGCGAGGGCATCCGCATCCAGTGGGCCCAGGCTCCGCCCGCGATCGCCGCCGCCCTGATTGCCGACCTCGGCCTTCCGGCGGACTCGATTCCGTTCCTCCAGTTCGTCGACACCGTCGGTATCGTGGACCGCTCGGCCGAGGACGACCCGCTGGCCACCGTACGCCGGACCAAGGTGACGATTCGCGCCGTCGCGCCGCCGGCGCCGGCGGCACCGTAGGAGAAGTGCGCGTGCGCCGGCCCGCTTGGACCCTGCGCGACGCCGTGCTCTTCTGGAGCGTGCTCGGGGTGTGCGCCACGGCGTACCTCGCACACCTCGACGCGCTGGCCTCGGGACATCTCGCATGGCCGCCAGTCACATTCACGGCCGCCAGGCCGAACCAGCCGCCGCGGGTGGCGTTCGTTCGGCCCGACGCCCCCGAATCGCTGCGGACGGAGCTGGAACCGGGCCACGCCGTAGCCGCGCTGCAGGGTCGGTCGTTGCGCGGCGAAGGCGGACTCGAGGCGGCGCTGCTGCTCTACGCCGAGGCCGCGCGGGCGACCCAGGGTCGGCTCGCGCTCGAGCGCGTGAAACCCGGCGGACGGCACGCCCGCGTCGAGGCCACGCTGGTCCCGATTCCGCACGCTTGGCGCGCATCGGCTCTCGCGCTCTCGTTCCTCGCTGTCGGAGCGCTCACGTATCGCCGCGCGACGCGACATCCGGCGGCCCGTCTCTTCTTCCTGGCCGCCGCGGGCTACGCGCTGCACTGGTCCTACTTCTTCGGCGGCGGCGACCCCGCCCGAAACGCGCTGGCGATCGCGGTGTTCGGCCTCGGCGTGGCGGTGGCGGCGCCGCTCGCACTGCTCTCGGTGCTCGCCCTGCCAGAGGACGTCGCGGCACACGGTCGGAGCGTCCGGCTGCTCGCCTGGGCGTTCGCGGTGCTCGGGCTCGGTGCGACCACCTGGGGGTTCGGGGGGCCGTTGCCCGCCGCGACAGGCCAGCCCCTCACGGTGGGGACGTCGGTGGTGTTCCTGCTCTGCCTGGCCGCGCTGCTCGTCGATCGCTGGCGCCGCACCGGGGCCATCGGTCGGCGCAAGCTCAAGTGGATCCTGTGCGGTGGCCTGCTCGCCTTCCTGCCGCCGGTCTTCGCCGGCCTCGCCGCGGTCGCCAGGCCCGAGTGGGCCTGGTTCTATGAAGTCTCGCTCGTCTCGCTCGTACTGCTCCCCATCGGCGTCTTCGTCGCCATCGAGCGCGATCACCTATTGGACGTGGATCGATTGCTCAGTGCCACGATGCTCGTGTCGATCCTGGGCGTGGTCCTGCTGGCGGCCGTGATCGGCGCGGTGCCGCGCATCGCGTACGCCGCCGACGACTGGATCGATCCCAGGGTGAGTCAGCCCGCGCTGGCCGTGGCCTCGGCGGTCGCCGTGCTGGGCCTGCACGCCCGCCTGAAGCCCTGGATCCAGGCACGCCTCTTTCCCGAGCGGGAAGCGCTCGAGGCCGGCGCTGCGGAGCTGCGCGGGGACCTTGCGGCGTGCGAGAAGCCCTCGGAGCTCTTCGATGCACTCGGTGGTGGCCTCGCCCGGCGGCTGCACCTCTCGACCGTCGTGGTCTACGGCCGCGCCCATGACGTCTTCGCGCCCCTCTTCGATCGGGGCGACGCGATCGCACCCACGTTTGCGGTGGACGGGCCGCTGGCCGAGTTGCTGGTGGACGCACCACGGGTGGTGGATCTCGGCACGCTCGCTGTGCGCATCGCGGGCGAGCCCGGGGCGCAGGCCGAGCGCGCCGGGCTCGAGTCGATCGGCACGGAGCTGGTGCTCCCGATCGTCTGCGACGGCGTCCTGGAGGGCGTGGTGTGCCTCGGCGAGAAGCGGTCGGGCGAACGCTTCGACGGCGCCGAGCTGGCGCTGCTCCAGAGCATTGCCGACAAGGTCGCCGACGAGCTGCGCCGATTCGATCTCGAGCAGGTGCACCGCGAGGAGCGCGAGATGGTGCGGCTGCTGCGAGGCTACGTGCCCGCCGTGGTCGCCGAGCGATTGGCAAAGCGCGTCGACATGGCGCCGGGCGAGGTCGACGTCACCCTGCTCTTCGTCGACCTTCGCGGCTACACGCGTCTGTCCCAGCAGCACGGGCCGGCCGCGACCTTCTCGCTCGTCAGTCGCTACACCGATGCGGTTTCCTCGGTGATCGACGACCACGGCGGGGCGGTGGTCGACTTCCAGGGCGACGGCTTGATGGCCGTGTTCGGCGCACCGGAGCCGCTGGCGCACAAGGAGCGGGCGGCCGTGTCCGCCGCACTCGCCATCGTCGACTGCGTACGCGCCCTCCGCATCGACCCGGACGATCCGGCGAGCGGGACGGCGGACCTGGGGATCGGAATCGCCTCGGGCCACGCCTACGCAGGCCCGATCCGTACCGTCGATCGTACGATCTGGGGGGTGCTCGGCGACACCACCAACCTGGCAGCGCGTCTTCAGACGCTCTCGCGTGAGCTCGACGCCAGCGTGGTCGTCGACGGCGCCACCCACGCCAGCGCATCCGACCTCATGCAGGGCTTCGTTCGCCACGCCCAAAGACCCATTCCCGGCCGTCACGGCCACATCGACCTGTTCGCCCTGCCGCGGCGACCCGATGCGGCGATCCACTTCCAGGAGGACTCGGCATGAACCACCTCGGCTTCTTCGCATTCGGCACCGTCACGTTCTTCACGTTGGTGTTCCAGGTCTGCGAGCGCGAGCCCAACGACCTGCGCCTCGAAGCCACGACGCTGGACGTGCCAGGCCACTTCGAGCGCGGAGTGCTCGCCGTCGGCAATCTGGCCCCCGGCGACGTCGACCACTTCTCTTTCGAAGCGCACGCGGGCGACGTGATCACCTTGGCGCTGCGCGACGACAGCCAGGGGGAAGTCGCGGATTCCGTCGTCGCCCTCTACGGTCCGGCCGGTGACGAGCCGCTCGCATCCGTCGACGACGTGGGCCGGAGCCTGGCGCCCCGGTTCTCCGTGCCCGTCGAGACGTCGGGCCTCCACACGATCGCGGTCACGGGCTTCGGAGACGCGCTGCTCGACGGAAGCGGGCACCGCGAACGGTTCGCATACCGCCTGGCCGTCACGCGCTCGCACGAACTCGTCGAATACGACCAACGAGGCCGAAACGACGATCCGAGATGGCCGAGTCTGCAGCTGCTCCACCGCGCGCAGCTGCGGCCGCGCGGCGTGGCGGCCGTGGCGGGCTCGCTCACGCCCGGTGACGTCGACCACTATCTCGTGCCGCTCGTGCCCCATGCCGTCCTCGTCGCGACGATCTACGACGACGCCCAAGGCGAGTTCAACGACCCGGTGCTCGTCCTGATGGACCGCGATCTGGAAGTGTTCGCCGCCGACGACGACGCCGGGCCAGGTCGGCTGCCCCGCATCGTCTACCGCACCGGGGACAAGCCGGGCGTCGCGCTGCTCGCAGTCGAGGGCTACGACGCCGACGGCGACCCGACGACGCCGCACGAGGAGGATTTTGACTATCGCCTCGTCGTGTCGGTGGAGGACGCGCTGTCCGCGAGATAGACGCGGCGATCGGATTCGCTTGCGAGCTTCCTGGTGGCGGTGACCTGCATTCGCGTAGGGGCTCTGCGTGCCCACGCCGCCGACCTCGGCGGGCGGCTTCTGCAGGCGGCCGAACTCGTCGTCGCGTGCCGAGCCGAGCATGATCATGTCGCGGCCAAGGGTCAGCTGCGCGTGCTCGATGCTGTCGCCCTCGCCTTCCACGACCAGATGTCCCTCGAAGCCGGAGGCACGGCACAGCCCGTCGCTGGCGCCGGCGGCGCCGCGGTAGCGCAGGGTGGGAATGATGTTGGGGTGAGTCCACTCTTGCGTGTCCTGCATGGTTCATACCCCGAAGACCGATCTTGGGCCTGGCACCACGTCGGCTGATTGCACGCTGGATCCAACGCAAGTACGATTGGATCGCGCACTGCGTATTGGATCGCCCGCCGATGCGCCGCATCGGCTCCCAAAGGAGTTCCGCGATGCGCGTGAAGACAGACGCACGCGGCGTCGCCGACTCCGCCCGCTCCGCTCGCCCGACGGATCTGCGCGTCGCGGTCATCGGCGCCGGCATGTCCGGGATCCTCGCGGCGATCGAGCTCGAGCGCGCTGGCTTCGAACACGTCGTCGTCTACGAGAAGGGCGACCGCGTCGGCGGGACGTGGCGCGAGAACACCTATCCCGGCATTGCGTGCGACGTTCCCTCGCACTTCTACAGCTACTCGTTCGCGCTCCATCCCGACTGGAGCCATCGCTTCGCGCCCGGCGGGGAGATCCAGGCGTACTTCGAGGACATCGCCCGTCGCTACGACGTCGAGCGGCGCGTCCGCTTCGGCCGCGAGGTCGTGCGCTGCGCGTTCGAGGACGGGCGCTGGCGGCTCAGGCTCGCGGACGGCGCCACGGACGTCGCGGACTTCGTGATCGCGGCGACCGGCGTGCTCCATCACCCGAACGTGCCGGAGATCCCGGGGCTCGCGTCGTTCGAGGGCGCCGCGTTCCACAGCGCGCGCTGGGACCACGACGTCGAGCTCGCGGGGAAGCGCGTCGGCGTGGTGGGCACTGGGTCGTCGGCGATCCAGATCGTCGCGGCCGTCGTCGACGACGTCGCGCGGCTGACGCTCTTCCAGCGTACGCCGCAGTGGATCGCGCCGATGGAGAACCCCGCGTACAGCGACGCGGAGCGCGCGGGCTTCCGTCTGCATCCCGAGACGATGCAGGCAGTGCGCGACGAGATCGCGAACGCCTTCACGCATGGGTTTGCCAATGCGCTCGTCGACGCCGAGTCGCCGGTTCTCGTCGCGATCCACCAGGCCTGCGTGGCGAACCTCGAGAACAGCGTGCGCGACCCCGTGCTGCGCGAGCGGCTCCGGCCCGACTACCGCGCCACCTGCAAGCGCCTGATCCTTTCGGGCGGGTTCTACGAGGCGATCCAGCGCGACCACGCCGAACTGGTCACCGACGCAATCGAGTGCACCGAGAAGGACGGCGTGCGCACGGCCGACGGAAGGCTCCACCCGCTCGACGTGCTGGTGCTCGCCACCGGCTTCCGCGTCTCGAACTTCGTGCGCCCGATGCAGGTCACGGGGCGCGGCGGCCTCGCGCTCGACGACGTCTGGCGGGCGGGGCCCACCGCCCACCTGGCGATCGCCGTCCCGGAGTTCCCGAACTTCTTCCTGCTGCAGGGGCCGAGCTCGCCGGTGGGGAACTTCTCGCTGATCGAGGTGGCGGAGCTCCAGGTCGGCTACATCCTGCAACTCATCGACGTGGTGCGGGCCAGCCGGGCGCGCGAGGTCGCGCCGACGGCGGAGGCCGCCCGACGCTACGAAGCGTCGCGCCGCGAGGCCGCGAAGTCGACGATCTGGGCCAGCGGCTGCCGTAGCTGGTACATCGGCCAGGACGGCCTGCCGATCGCGTGGCCGTTCCCCTTCGATCGCTTCCGCGAAGAGATGAAGTCCCCGCGCCTCGACGACTACGAGCTGTGCTGAGCCGAAGAGCCGGGGACGTTCGTTCCGAAGTTTCGTTCCGACGAACTCGACCATGGCCGAACTCGGCGGAACGCAACTTCGGAACGAAGCGTCCCCGGGCCCGAGCGGGTCGACGAACTCGGGCACCCCTCAGAGCGGCGCGTGCCCGAAACCCTCGAGAACGTGGACCCTGGACCCTGTCCGCTTAGTGCGCCCTCGACCGCCCTGCGCCCGCGAGTCCCGCCAGCCCGAGTCCGATCAGCAGCGCTGTCGCCGGCTCGGGGACGACCTGCACGTCCATCGCCACCGTCTCGATCCCGAAGCCTCCCGCGCCGCTCACCTGGATCGCGAAGTTGTACTCGCCGAGCGCGTTCGGATCGAAGCTCCCGGCCGGCGCGTCGAGGAACGGAGGCGCGTCGACCGCGAGGAAGCCGAAAAGGAGATTCTGCGAGTCCTCCTCGAGGGTCGAGGAAGGTCCGCCTCCGGCACCTGCCAAGAGCGACGCCGTCAGGTCGATCCGACCAAGCCCGGCGAGGGGCGTGTCGAAACCCGGATCGAAGTCATAGAAGAGGTCGATCTGGTAGTCCGAGAGGACCGGCGTCGCACCGTCCAGCCCCTCGACCCGGACGAAGTAGTTGAAGTTCCAGCGCGCGCCCGCGGTCGTGCTCTCGCCGCCGCCGCCGAAGTTGCTCCCCGGTGTCGCGAAGTAGGTTCCGGCCCCGTCGTTGGTCAGCGGCGGGTTCGAGAAGCGCTGGGTCGCCGAGAGGGCGACCGTGATCAGGTTGTCGCCGTCGACGAACTGTGAGGCCACGGCCACCTCGTCGTTCGGGATGCCCGTCCCGCCGAAAGTCGCTTCATCGAGCGGGCCGAAGAAGTCGAAGATCGGGACGGCTCGCGCCTCGGAGGCGACCAGAGCGGCGAGCGGAGCGACGAGTCCGCAGACGAGCGTGAACAGATGCTTCTGTATGGATCGCATGAACGATGGTCCTCTTCCCAGCAGGGCCTCGCAGTGCCCGCCAACAGCGCGGGGGCCCGGTTTCGGTCTGGCTCCTGGAGCCATCGCTGGGAAGAGTGCCGGGAGGCTCGAACAAGCCCCCCGCAACCTTCCCAGGTGTCGAACAACCTACATGGATGGCATTCGGATCGAAGAGCGAACACATCACGATTGTCGGGAGTGGCATGAAGATGGCGTGAAGGCGGCGTCGCCGGGCTGCGAACGATCCGAACCGGGGAAAGGGGGGACGTTCGTTCCGAAGTTTCGATCCGCTGAACTCGGCGATTGCCGAGTCAGGCGGATCGAAACTTCGGAACGAACGTCCCCCCTCTGCGAGGACCGAGAAAATGCGCTCGTGCTCGATGCCGCTCGATCGTGCCGCGCTGATCGGCTTTGGAGGGCGTCGGACTCTCGGCGCTGCAGGAGGCGCGCATCGGGGGCGCGGGGCGGATCATCGCCGTCGACGCGCAGCTCTGGAACTTCGAGCTGGCGCGAAAGTTCGGCGCGACCGACTGCGTGGACGCGGGCGACGGCGCGGATTTCGTGTTCGCGTGCATCGGGCTCGTCCCCACTCTGCGAAGATGCGCAAAGGCGAGGCGGCGCGGCAGGTCATCTTGTTCGACTGAACCGTGAGCCCTGGCTCAGCGGTGGTCTTCGGAGCTCGGGAGCACGCCGGCCGGCCCCCCTGCGTCTCCGCGCGAGGCAGCCGATCGTCGCCAGGCTGAGGACTCCGAGCGCGAGCCCCGACGGCTCGGGGACCGCCTCGATCACGATGTCCTGACTGAGGGTGAACTCGTCCGTCTGGAGCGTCAGCTCGAAGTCCGGGTTGATGGCTCCCGTGCCCTGATAGGTGAACGGGTTCGTGTCCAAGCCGCGTTCCCACAGTATCCGATCCGCGAGCAACTTGGCGAGGAACTCGAGCGGCGGGTCCTCGTTCTCGTTGGATCTGGATCCTGCGCCCACGAGGTGGTCGATCGTGAGCATTTCATTCGTTCCGTCAGCGTTCGCATCGAATCCGGTGTCGAGGTTTTCGAACAGAAAGTCGAAGCCGTCGTCGAGGCGCAGCGAGAAGGAGCCCAGATCTGCCAGGACCCCGTGATTCGGCAGCGCGGTCCTGGCCAGTCCCGTTCCGAAACCCGTCAGGTTCGCTACCCCATCGAGGCTCAGCGTGGAGTTGCCAGGTACACCCCCGAAGCTCATGCCGTCGGCGGCCTCGAAGGTCGCGTGGAAGGGCGCGCCGGCGAACACCAGATCGATGCCGATGAGATCACCGTCGCCGACGTCCGGTGATCCGCCCCCCGGACTCGGTACGACGAGGACGTACGTGATTCCGGCCGTAGGTTCCAGGAGCATGACGCGGACGTGCGTAAGGATCTCGGAGAAGCCGAGACCCAGCGGCAGCGTCGCGACGCCGGAGAGTACGAAGCTCTCCACAACGGAAGGGATCGCGACCACTCCGTCGTCCCCCACGACCCACACGTTGGCGGACACGATGTCGGTTCCGACTTGTGCGCGGACGGCTCCGTTCGCGGTTCCGTCGTCGGGGAGGTCCGGGGCCGTGAAGGTCGTCGAGGGGCCGGTCTTCGGCGAGACGCTGCCGAGGCCGGTGCTAGTGGCCCACTCCACGTTGACCGGCGTGCAGAGGTCATCCGAGGTGCCCGGGACGCCGTCCGGGCCTGGGTCGGGGTTTCCGTTCGCGTCGAGCGGGCAGTCGAAGGCAGCGAAGGTTTGCGAGCCACCAGCGCTCAGCATCACTTCGGCCGGAGTGACCGTGACGGCGCCAGAAGGCGCGGGGGCGATCACCGTCACGTCGGCCACCACAATGCTCCCGGCATCGTTGGTCACCACGACCTGCCCCGTCCCTTCGATACTTCCCGCCGGGAGCGACGCCGTCAGGGTGGAGCTCGGTCCCCTGTCGTTGTCCAGGTTTCCGATGTCGCCTGACACGGACCAAGTTGCGTCCTTCGGCGTGCAGAGGTCGTCCGAGGTGCCCGGGACGCCGTCCGGGCCCGGGTCGGGGTTTCCGTTCTCGTCGCGGGGGCAGTCGAAGGCAGCGAAGGTTTGCGAGCCACCAGAGTTCATCGTGACCGCGCTCGGCTGGATCACGTTTGGGCCCTCGGAGACGAACACGACGGCGAAAGTGTTCTCGGCCGTGAGGCTCGATTTGCCCTCGAAGTTCGTGAACGGTGTCTGCGGGACGCCGGGCGGGCAGTTCGACAGG
>CAYOHN010000003.1:0-28737 GCA_964403735.1 uncultured Spirochaetales bacterium
GTGCGGTGCGACGCCAGGTGATCGCGTCCACGCGCTGCCGCATGCGCCCGCCGGCGCGTCCCATCGCGAGCGTCGCCGTCGCGCGTCCCTCGGCGATCGCCGGCAGCCACTCGCGGGCGGCCGGCGACTCCGGCGCCGTCAGCAGCACGGGCGTCGCGAGACAGACGGTCGCGAAGAACGGCGTCGCCAACACGGCTTCGCCCATCGGCTCGAGCAGCGCGATCAGCTCGACGAAGCCGAGCCCGGCGCCGCCGTGCGTCTCCGGAATCGCGACGCCGCTCCAGCCGAGTTCCCTGCCAATCCGCTTCCACAGCTCCGGCTCGTAGCCGAGCTCGCTCGCCATCGCCCGTCGCAACACCTCGGACGATGCGTGTTCTGCGAGGAACGCGCGCGCCTGCTCGCGCAGCTCCTCCTGCTCGTCGCTGAACGCGAGGCGCATCGCGTCGGCCTCAGGTCCCGTAGACTTTCTGTGCCGGCACGGCCTTCTGCAACAGCTCGTGCACCGCCGCGCCGATCTCGTCCGGCTCCCAGCGCGCGTCTTTGTGGACCTCCGGTCCCAGGCGCCAACCATCGGCGACACTGATCTTTCCGCCGGCGATCTCGAACACACGGCCCGTGACGTCGCGTGATTCCGCACTCCCGAGCCAGACCAGCAGCGGCGACACGTTCGCCGGATCCATCGCATCGAAGCCCTGATCGGGCTTCTTCATCATCTCGGCGAACGCGCCCTCGGTCATCCGCGTGCGCGCGGAGGGTGCGATCGCGTTGGCGGTGACTCCGTAGCGAGACAACTCCGCGGCCTGGACCAACGTCAGCGCGGCAATCCCGGCTTTGGCGGCGGAGTACGAACTCTGGCCGATGCTGCCCTGGAGCCCCGCACCGCTGCTGGTATTGAGGATCCGAGCATCCACCGCGCGGCCCGCCTTGCTCTCCGCGCGCCAGTGATCGCAGGCGTGCCGCGTCACGCAGAAGTGTCCCTTCAGATGCACCCGGAGCACGGCGTCCCACTCCGCCTCCGAACAGCTCACGAACATCCGGTCGCGCACGAAGCCGGCGTTGTTCACGACGATGTCGAGACGGCCGAAGCCGTCGAGCGCCGCCTGCACCATTGCGCCTGCCTGATCCCAGTCGGCGACGTCGGCGCCGTCGACGATCGCTTCGCCGCCGGCGGCGCGGATCTCCTCGGCGACCTCGTGCGCGGGACCGGGGGAGGCGCCACCGCCGTCTTCGGCGACGCCGAGATCATTCACCACCACGCGCGCGCCGGCCCGCGCAAACGCCAGCGCGTGCGCGCGACCGAGACCACGGCCGGCACCGGTAACGATCACCACCCTTCCCTCGCAAAGACCCGCCATCAGGAGAGCCTCTCGAGAATCGTGACGTTGGCCTGGCCCCCGCCTTCGCACATCGTCTGCAAGCCGTAGCGGCCGTCGGTTCGCTCGAGCTCGCCGAGCAGTGTCGTCATCAGTCGAGCCCCGGTGGCGCCGATCGGGTGGCCGAGGGCGACCGCACCGCCGTTGGGGTTGACGAGGCGTGGATCGGGCCGCAGCTCCTTCTGCCAGGCGAGCACGACCGAAGCAAACGCCTCGTTGATCTCGATCGCATCGATCTGGTCGAGCGTCATGCCCGCCTTCGCGAGTGCGTGGCGCGTCGCCGGGATCGGCGCGGTCAGCATGTAGATCGGATCGTCGGCGCGCACGCTGATGTGGTGGATGCGCGCGCGCGGACGCAGCCCGTGGGTCTTCACGGCGGCATCGCTCGCAACCAGCAGGGCAGCGGCACCATCCGAGATCTGGCTCGCCAGCGCCGCCGTGATACGTCCGCCGGGCTCGAGCGGCTGCAGCTTGGCCATCCGCTCGAGCGACGTATCACGGCGCGGCCCCTCGTCCGTCGCCACGTCGCCGAACGGCGCGATTTCCGCCTCGAAGTGTTTGGCGTCGATCGCGTGCAGCGCTCGCCGATGGCTCTCGAGCGCGAAAGCCTCCATGTCCTCGCGGGAGAGGTCCCACTTCTCGGCGATCAGCTCCGCGCCGCGGAACTGCGACACGTCCTGCGTGCCGTAGCGCGCCACCCAGCCGGTGGAGCCGTGAAACGGGTTCTCGAAGCCGAGCGGCTGCGCCAGCGTCATCGCCGACGAGATCGGAATCTGGCTCATGTTCTGGACGCCGCCGGCGACGACGAGATCCTGGGTCCCGCTCATGACACCCTGCGCCGCGAAGTGCATCGACTGCTGCGACGATCCGCACTGGCGATCGATGGTCACACCGGGCACGTGCTCCGGCAGTCCGGCCGCGAGCCAGCAGGTGCGCGCGATGTCGCCGGCCTGCGAGCCGATCGTGTCGCAGCAACCGAAGATGACGTCCTCGACAGCGCCCGGATCGACGCCGGTTCGCTCCATCAGCGCACGGAGGACGTGCGCGCCGAGATCGGCGGAATGCACCTTCGAGAGCCCGCCACCGCGCTTGCCGATGGGGGTCCGCACGGCATCGATCAAGTAGGCCTCTGCCATCACGCTGCTCCTTCGAAGGTGTGGCCGGGGCCGATCGGCGCCCCGTCCGCGAGAACGAACGCGGACACGCGCGCGAGATGCAGCGGCGCCGCTCCCCAGTCGAGCGCCAGCGACCAGGCCCGGCGCATCCACAGATGCAGATCCTGCTCCCACGTGTAGCCGATGGCGCCGTGCGCCTGGAGCGATCGCCGCGCTGCGAGGTCTCCGGCCGTCCCCGCCGCCAGCTTTGCGTGCGAGACGTCGACTCCCCGTGACGTCGCGCGGCACGCGACCGACCATGCCGCCTTGTAGACCACCGGACGCGCGTACTCGAGATGCACCTTCACGTCGGCGAGCTGGTGTTGGACCGCCTGGAACGAACCGATCGGGCGGCCGAACTGCTCGCGCTGACACGCGTACGAGGCGGCGAGCTCGAGCATCTGTTCGGTCGCGCCGAGAAGCTGCGCGGCACAGGCCAGGGCGCCGCGTTCGAATGCCGCATCGAGCAGACGCTGTGCCGCGGCGCCGGTGGCAACGCAGGTCTCGGAGGACGTCCGACACTCGACGGAGTAGATCCGGCGCCCGGGATCGTTCACCGACTGGCGTACGCACCGGACATCGGACAAACCGATGTTCGCGCCGGGCGCGCGTTCGAACGCGTGCAGCGCATCGCCGTCCGGGAGCAACAGCAGATCCGCGAGCGTCGCGTCGGCAACGAAGGCATTCTCCGGATGACCGACGGCGACGATCGCCTCGCCCGCAGCGATCCTCGGCAACCAGCGCTCGGCGAGCGCCGCTCCGGCTGCACCGGTCTCGCCGAGTTCGCGCAGCAGCGGCACGGCGACGGCCGCGGTCGAGACCACCGGCAGCGGCAGCGCCGCGCGGCCGGTCTCCTCGAGCAGCAGCACGAGGTCGCGCTCGTCGAACCCGAGGCCCCCGTGCGTCTCGGGCACCAGCGCGCCCAACACACCGAGTTCCGCGAGCTGCGCCCACAGGGCGGGATCGTGCCCGGACTCGCTCGCCCACAGCCGGCGTACGGTTTCGGGCGGACACTCCTTGCGCAGGAAATCCCGCACGGTGCTCTGCAGTAGCTGCTGCTCATCGCTGAAGCCGAAGCGCATCAGGCGCTCCGCGGCAGGCCGAGGATTCGCTCGGCGATGAGATTGCGCTGGATCTCGTTGGTCCCCGCGTAAATCGGACCGGAGAGCGAGAACAGATAGCCGTCGAGCCAGTCCGGCCGGCTCGCAGCAGCGGCCGCAGTGCGCGCACTCGCGTGCGAGGCCGGAGCTCCCGACAGCAGGTCTGCGCGCGGGCCGAGCATGCGCAGCGCGGTCTCGTGCATGCGGACGTCGAGCTCGGACCAGAAGATCTTGTTGAGGCTGGCCTCGAAGCCGATCTTGCCGCCCGCGAGCAGCCGCGAGACGGTGCGATAGGTCTCGAGCGCGTAGGCCTCGGCATCCATCCAGCAGCGCACGACGTCGTCGCGCAACGCCTCGCCGGCACTCGCTGCGTGCTCGCGGTAGAGCGCGACCAGCTGCTGCGCAGTCTTCTGGAAGCGCGCCGGGCTGCGCAGCATCAGGCCGCGTTCGAAGCCGGCCGTCGCCATCGCGACGCGCCAACCCTCGCCTTCGCCTGCGAGCCGATGTTCGACCGGCACCCGGGCGTCGTCGAAGAACACCTCGGCGAATCCCGTCTCGCCGCTCAGCTGTGCGATCGGGCGGACCGTCACGCCGGGCGTGTCGAGGGGGACCAGCAGGAAGCTGAGGCCCTTGTGGCGCTCGCTCGCGGGATCGGTGCGGAACATCCCGAACAACCAGTCTGCGAAGGCTCCGCGGGACGCCCAGGTTTTCTGGCCGCGCAGCACGTAGTGATCGCCTTCGCGACGCGCCTGGGCCTGGATCGCCGCCATGTCGCTGCCGGCGTTCGGCTCCGACCAGCCCTGCGCCCACACCTCTTCGCTCGACGCGATCTTCGGCAGGAAGCGCGCCTTCTGCGCCGGCGTGCCGAACTCCATGATCGTCGGACCGAGCAGGAAGATGCCGTTCTGATTGACCCGCTTCGGCGCGCCGGCGCGGTAGTACTCCTCCTCGAAGATCAGCCACTCGAGCAGGTCGGCGCCTCGGCCGCCGTACGCGACGGGCCACGGCACCATGGCGAAGCCGCCGGCGTGCAGTCGCCGCTCCCACGCGCGGTGCTGCTCGAAGCCCTCGCGGGTGTCGAAGCTGCGCAGCGGCGCCGGCGGCACGTTCGCCTCGAGCCAGGCTCGCGCCTCGGCGCGGAACACCTGCTGCTCAGTGGTAGGGAGCAGATCCATCGCACGCCTCTTCGCGCCGGAGCCGACCTCCCGGAACGGGCGGCCAAGTCGATCTCGGGATCATAAACGATACGGATCGTCTCGTAAACCGAAGACCGCAAGCTGTTCTGACCGGGAAATCCCGGAACCGACTCCGAGAGATCGCCATTCCCCTGTACCTACGGGCGCGTTCTGCCGACGGAGGAAGCAATGGTTCCGCCTTCTGCCGCGGCCGCCGGAGCGACCCAGGAGGACGACAGCCGACGTGTCGGATCGCAGCAAGTCCCTCGGGCCGCGCGACATGGCCGCGCGGAAGCCCGCTCTCGCCGCGGTGGCGCTGGGACTCGTTCTGGGGTTCGGCATTACCGTGGCGGCGTGGCGCATCCAGGCCGAGCGCGAGCACCGGCTGATCGAGACCACCGGAGTCGTGGCGGCGCAAGCCAGGAGCCACCTCTCGGCATGGATCGATGCCCGGCTGGCGCTGGTCGAGCACCTCGCGAAGAGCTGGCCCGACGACTACGAGGGTCGCCCGTCCGCGTTCCGGGACGACGCCGAGACGCTCGTCGAGCGGCTCGACGGCATCCAGGCCATCAACTGGATCGACGCAGAAGGCGTGATCCGCATCGTCGTCCCGCAATCCGGCAACGAGGCCGCGCTGGGCGCGAGCCTGGCCGACAACCCGCAACTCGACGTCCGTCAGGCGCTCACGCGAGCGGATCGCGGCGGCGAAGCCACTCGGACGGTCGCGATCGAGCTGCTGCAAGGCGGCGGCGGCTTCGCGACCTACTGGCCCGTGCGAACGGCGGATGGATCTACGGGCGGCTTCGTGAATGGCGTCTTCCGCATCGACGAGTTGATCCGCGCCTCGCGGCTCGATCCCGATCTGCGCGACGAGTATCGCTTCGAGCTGCGCGAGGAGAACGGAGACTTCGTGTGGTCGAGTGAATCGACTTCACCGGCTCGATGGCCGCTGTCCTGTGAACACGAGATCGAGATTCTCGACCGCCGCTGGCTGCTCAGCGTCGCTCCGTCTCCCGCGCTCGTCGCGGGGATCGAGCCGCGGGGCTGGGCGTTCGCGCTGCTGGCGGGCTGCTATCTGGCGAGCGCGCTGCTCGCGTGGCTGGTCTACACGCATCTGCTGCGCCACGAGAGCATCTGGCGCAGCGAGCGCACGTTCCGCGCGCTGCTCGATCGGCTGCCGCACTTCATCTCCGTGAAGGACGTCCAGGGGCGATTCCTCATCGCCAACCGGGCTCTGGCAGCCGCGTACGGTCAGGGCGCCGAGGCGCTGATCGGAAAGCGGCAGCGAGAGCTCCATGCCTCCGCAGAAGAGTTCGCCCACATGGAGCGTTGTGAGCGCGAGGTGCTGGAACGCGGCGAACCCGTTCCCGTCGACGAAGAGAGCTTCTCGGACGGCTCCGGCCGGCAGCGCATCCTGGCGACGACGCGCATCCCCTTCCGTACGCCCCAGGGCGGACAACCGGCCGTGTTGAGCGTCGGCGTCGACGTGAGCGATCGCCACCGCGCGGAGCGGCTGCGTGCCACGCTCGCCCGCGCGATGGACCAGGCGGGCGAGGCGATCGTCGTGTTGAATCCGCGCGGTCGCATCGTCTTCGCCAACTCCGCGTTCGTGACACTGATGGGCGCCGACGGTCGCGACGTCCGCGGCCTCACGATCGATGCCTTCGTCAACCCAGAGGCCGGCGATCGCGATCTGGTCGCCGAGATCGGAGACGCGCTTCGCGATGGGAAGACGTGGAGCGGTCGCTACACCACGACATGGTCGGACGGATCGAGGCATGCACGCGACGCCACGGTCTCGCCGGTGCGCGAAGCGAGCGGTCGGCTCGGCGGCTTCATCGGCGTCCTGCGCGACATCACCCGCGAGCAGCACCTCGAGGAGGAGCTGCGGCAATCGCACAAGATGGAGGCGATCGGCCGGCTCGCGGGCGGCGTGGCCCACGACTTCAACAACCTGCTGATGGTGGCACGGCCCTCTCGCTGTGGCTACCGCTCCACGAGATGCCTACGAGTCTTCCCGCGCCGCCGCCGCCACCGGCCTCCGATGCCGCGACCACGAGCGGCACTATCCTACTCGCCGAGGACGAGCCCGCAATCCGCGCGCTGGTCGAGCGAACGCTATCGAAGGTTGGGTATCGCGTCATCAGCGCGTGCGACGGCGTCGAAGCGCTGGAGCGGGCGGCCGAGGCCGAACCACTCTCTCTCCTGCTCACGGACCTCGCCATGCCGCGCATGGGCGGCATCGAGCTGCGCAAGCGCCTTCGTGCACAGCATCCGGAGCTGCGGGTCCTGTTCATGTCGGGCTTCGTCGACGAGGCGGTCACGGCGCTTCCGTCAGAGGATCCGGTCCTCGAGAAACCCTTCCGCTCGCGGGATCTGATCGACCGCGTCCGCGAGTTGATCGGCTGAGAGACGGGACTCGAGGAACAGCGCGTCGCGCTCGTGCCGCGACACGAAGGACGCCGTCCTCCCGGTGACGTCGCGAACGTGCCGGAGACGGAGCACGTCGCGACGGTAGAAGCTTTCGAGCAAGCGGATCTGCTGCTGCACCTGCGGCGCTGCGCGGCGCGCGGCGGCGCTCTCCAGCAGCTGCAACGACAGCATGCCGAGCAGTTCCGGAGACTCGCCGTCCCAGAAGGCGCGGATTGCCGCCAGCAACTCGCTCCGGGTCCGTCGCCATCCGACCAGCCGGGATCCGCGGAGCCGCGGTGCCTGCGGCAGTCGCGACTGCAGCTCCCGGTGCCCGGCGTAGCGGAGCAGGGTTTCGAGGGCGTCGAACGCCTCGAGCGCCCGTGATCGCGGCCGGAAGCAGCCGTGCCACTGCAGCTCGAGCGCGCCGAACGCCTCCGGCTGCGTCGTGAAACACAACAGGAGCAGGCCCTCGCGAACCCCGCTGCCGATCGCGGGGTACAGGAAGTCGAACGCGCCATCCACGTTGTGGGGAGGCCGCAGCGTCCGGATCAGCTCGTTCTCGACCCGAAGCGCCGCGGCTTCCGAGGACTGGAGGAGCACCTCCAGCGTGCACGCTTCGCGGACCAGCATCCGCATCTTGCGGTGGGCCTTGCGACGCCCGGCACTTCGGTAGCTCGCGAGACGCCGCCGGACGTTCCTCGCCTTCCCGGCGTAGAGCACGGACCCGGACGCATCCTTGAACAGATAGACCGCCGGCGCCGCAGGCAGCTCGCGGAGCAGCTCCACGCCGAACTTGCGATCGAACTCCCGCATGCGACCGAACTCCCGCAGGCTTTCGCATGACATCGTACGCGATCGGGTTCCCGCGTCGCGACCCGGGCGAGGTCCTCTCCGGCGCCGCCGGGGTAGACTCTCGTCGAAGGTCCGAGGCATCGGGTCTGCAGAGAGGAGTTTGTGATGGCAGCGGGACGACGCGGATGGGTCCACGGGTGGTTCGCCGCCGTTCTCGGCCTCGGCGGCCTCGGCCTCGGCGGAACGGGCTGGGCAGCGGCGCCCGATGACGCGTGCAAGGGCGACCCCGTGTGCGAGCAGACGCTCGAGAGTGCGCGCGAAGTCGGCCGAACGCTGACGAGTCGCCTGCAGCAGGCGCTGCAGAGCACGCTCGGCAGCGGTGACGTCTCCGGCGCGATCGCCGCGTGCAACCAGATGGCTCCGAGCTACACGCAGCAGATCTCGAGCGAGCGCGGATGGCGCGTGACGCGCGTCTCGCTGAAACCGCGCAATCCGCTGCTCGGCACTCCCGATGCCTGGGAGCAGGGCATCCTCCAACGGTTCGACAGAGCCGCCGCGGGCGGCGCCGATCCGATGACGTTGGAAGTCGCGGAAATCGTCGAGGAGCCACAGGGGAAGCGGCTCCGCTACCTGAAGGCGTTGCCGGTGCAGGCTCCGTGCGTGACCTGCCACGGACCCGCGGAGACGCTGGCAGGCGAGGTCGCGGCAGTGCTGCAAACTCGATACCCCCACGATCGGGCGACCGGCTACCGAGTGGGCGATGTGCGTGGCGCGCTGTCCGTGAAGATCCCGATCGACTGACGATCCCTGCGGCAGCGATCCGCGGCTCAACCGAGCGGCCACAGCAGCGGGAGCAGCAGCGCCACGACGACGAGGTTGACGGCCGTCACGGGCAGGCCGAGCTTCAAGTAGTCGACGAAGCGATAGTCTCCGGGCCCCATCACGAGCACGTTGGCCGGGTGGGAGATCGGGCTCAGCAGCGTCGCCGAAGCCGCGACGGCAACCGCTATCATCGCGGTGCTAGGCGCAATCCCGAACCCGGCGCTCGCCGACAGCGCGATCGGCGCCATCAGCACCACCACGACGGTGTTCGGGATGACCAGGGTGCCGAGCGCGGTCATCGCATACAGCACCGCAACGGCAGCCCAGGAACCGTAGGCTGCGACCGGCGCCAGCGCGGCGTCGGCGAACAACGCAGCGGCGCCGGTCTGGTCCATTGCGATGCCGAGCGGCAACATGCCCGCGATCAGGAAGATCGAGCGCCAGTCCACCGCGCGGTAGGCGTCTTCCATCCGCAGACAGTGCGTCAGCACCATTCCCGTCGCGCCGCTCAGCGCAGCGATCGAGATCGGCAGCCAACCGAGCAGCGCGGCGCCGACGACCGCGAGCATCAGCCCTCCGGCCACCGGCATCTTGCTGCGGTCGACCGGCGTCGCCGTCACCGCCTGGAGCGCGATCAGGTCCGGGTCCTCGGCGATTGCGGTGAGCTGACGCGCGGGGCCGACGAAGAGCAGCGCATCGCCGGCGGCGAGTCGCATCGCGTCGAGACCCGAGCGGTACGGCCTCCCTCCGCGCCAGATCGCCACCAGCTCGATCTGCCGCCGCTCGCGCCAGCGAAGCTCGCCCGCCGTCTTCCCCACCAGCGTCGAGTGCGGATGCAGGACCGCCTCGACCACCTCGAGGTCGCCCTGGTCGAAGATCCCGAGGTACGGCGTCGCGTCGCGTTCGATCTCGAGTTGTTGCAGCCCTCGCAGCACCTCGAGATCCTCCTCGCGTCCCTGCAACAGCAACAGGTCGCCGCCCTCGAGAGCCGCCTCGGACTCCGGCATCGGCAGCACTTCGCCGGCGCGCAGGATCGCGAGCAGCCGGAAGTCGAATGCATCGCCGAGCCGGCTTTCGCTCAACGTGACACCGGCGAGCTCCGACCCGGTCGGCAGGCGGACCACGAAGAGACGCTCCTGGAGCTGCCAGCGGTCCTCGAGATCGGCCTCCGTCACCTCGGTGAGGGAGCGGAACTCGGGCGATCGTTCGAGCGCAGGCAGCGTGTCGCGCCGGCACTGGACGAGCAGCACATCGCCTGCCGCGAGCTTCTGCTCGGCAAGGCGCATCCTGCGCACGACTCCCTCGTGCCGGATCGCCAGCACGTTGGCGGCGTGAGCATCGCGGAACTCGCGGTGACGCAACGTCGAGCCGACCAGCGGCGATTCGCGCGCCACCTGCAACTCGCACAGCGAGATCTGCTCCGAGAGCAGATTCGGCAGCAACGGCGTCTCGCGTTCGATCTCGAGACCGCTCCAGCGGCGCAACGCGACGAAGCGATCGAGCCGACCCTGGACGAGCAGCAGGTCGCCGTCCGCGAGGACGGTGCCGTGCGATGGCAACGCTTCGGTGTGGCCGGCGCGGGTCAGCGCGATGACGATCAGACCCGCCACCGAAGCGAGCGCCGTCTCGGCGATCGTGCGCCCGGCAAACCGCGCGCCCGTCGGGACACGGATCGCGAAGATCCGCTCCTGCAGCCCGTACTGTGCGCGGAGATCCTGCTGGCTGCGTGCGCCCTCCCGCGGACCTCCGTGCGGCAGTAGATGGCGTCCGATCAGCGCGACGAAGGCCGTCGCAACCAGCAGCACCGAAACTCCGAGGGGCGCAAAGTCGAGCACACCGAACGGCTCGAAGCCGGCATCGCGCAGCGCCGTGCTCGCCACTACGTTGGGCGCCGTCGCGACCACGGTCGTCAACCCGCCGAGCAGCGTTCCGTAGGCGAGCGGCATCAGCAACCGCGACGTCGCGACCCCCGTCCGCTGCGCGAGTCGGACCGCGACGGGAAGCAACAGGGCCACGACGCCGATGTTGTTCATGAACCCGGAGAGGAGGCCGCCGGCCAGCATCAAGACGGCGACGAGGCGCGCCTCGCTGCGGCCTCCGAGCCGCAGTAGCCAACGTCCCAGCACGTCGGCGATCCCGGTGCGACTCAACCCCTCGCTCAGCACGAACATCGACCCCACCGTCACGACGGCGGCGTTGCTGAAGCCGGAGACGGCCTCGGCGGACGACACCAGTCCGGAGATCGCGAGGACAGCGAGGACCAGCAGCGCAACGACGTCCATGCGCATCCAGCCGGTGGCGAAGAGCAGCAACGCCACGGACGCGATGGCGAGCAGCAGCGCGATGTCGGTTGTCACGTCGGGTCTCCCGGCATCGTCAGAGCGGCCAGACCAGAAGGATCATCGGCACGCCGACGGCCACGACCAGGAGTTCGACCGGCAGGCCGAGGCGCCAGTAGTCTCCGAAATGGAAGCCACCGGGGCCGAGGATCAGCGTGTTGTTCTGGTGACCGATCGGCGTCAGGAACGCGCAAGACGCCCCGACGGCGACCGCCATGAGGAACGGATCGGCGCTCGACTGGAGTTGCTCGGCAGCCCCGATCGCAATCGGACACATCACGGCGGCGGTCGCCGCATTGTTCATGAAATCGGAAAGCGTCATCGTGGCGATCAGGATCATCACCAGCGCCGGTACGGCGTGCCCGCGAGCGACGTCGTCGAGCAGGAAGCGCGCGATCACGTCGGCGGCGCCGGTCGAGGCCATGGCGCCCGCGACGGGGATCAGAGCGCCGAGTAGGACGATCACGGGCCAATCGATTGCTTCGTACACCTTGCGCGGGGGGACGAGCCGCAGCGCCATCGCCGCGAGCACACTCGCTGCGAACGCGATGGCGGCGGGCACCAGCCCGAAGGCCGCAGCGCCGATGGCGCCGGCGAGGACGGTCGTCGCCAGCAGCGACTGTCGCCGGTCGGGAATCCGCAGCGAGCGCTCGGCCAACGGCACGCAGCTGTACTCGGCGGCGAACTCCGCGAGCGCTTCGGAGGGTCCTTGCATCAGCAGGACGTCGCCGGCCCGCATCGCGAAGCTGCGCAGCCGCGCCATCGAGCGCCGCCCCTGCCGCGAGACGGCGAGCAGGTTGATGCCGAACCGGGTGCGCAGCGCGAGATCGGTGGCCGAGCGGCCGTCGAGCGAAGAGCCGGGCAGCACCGCCAACTCGATCAGCGAGATCTCGGCCGAGTCTCTGCTCTTCGACGCGTCTTCCTGCTCCGTCGCATCCGCTCGATCCGACTCCGCCTCGTCTCGATCCTCGTAGCGGAGATCCTCCTCGAGTTCGAGCCCGAGCTTCGACAACACGCTCGTGAGACCCTCGGGTTCGGCTTCGATCACCAGGATATCGCCGGCGCGCAGCCGTCGGCTCGGCAGCGGCGCGCTGATGCGCAGATCACTGCGCACCATGCCGATCACCTGCGCATCGGCGTCCTCGAGAACCTCCCCGATCTCGAGCAGGGTCTTGCCGTCCGTCTTGCTCTTCTCCGGGATCTTCACCTCGGTCAGGTAGGCGCCGATCTCGAAGTCGCCGATGTCGGTCCGCTCGCGTCGCGGAACGAGGCGCCAACCGACCAGTGTCACGAACAGGACGCCGACGCCCGCGACCGCGATCCCGACCGGCGCGAAGTCGAACATCCCGAAGGTCCCCACCGACGTCTCGCCGCGAAACCCCGAGACGATCAGGTTCGGCGGTGTCCCGATCAGCGTGGTCATGCCGCCCAGGATCGATCCGAACGCGAGCGGCATCAGCACGGTTCCAGGCGGCAGCTCCTGCTTGGCGGCCACCTGGATCGCGACCGGCATGAGCAGAGCCAGCGCGCCCACGTTGTTCATGAACGCCGACAGCACCGCACCGAGGGCGGTGAGCGTCGCGATCGTGAGCGTGGGACCTGCGGAGCTGGGAACGACGCGCTGCGCGAGCGCATCGATGGCGCCCGAGGTCTGCAACGCGCGACTGATCACGAGCACGCACGCGACCGTGACGACCGCCGGGTGCCCGAAGCCCGCGAATGCGTGATCCGCCGGCACGAGGCCCGTGAGCACGCACGCCAACAGCGACGCGAGCGCCACCATGTCGTGGCGCCAGCGACCCGACAGAAAGAGGACGACGGTCGCCGCCAGGACGGCGAGGATGGTGATCTGGGGGAGGGTCATCCCGGTTTGCTCAGCCCTCCTCTCGGCTGCTGCGGCGGCAGCTTGCGGGACCGGCAGCGCGCCCGCCACTCGTCCCGATCCCGATCGTCCGCGAAGCGGCGCCCGCGCCGACCTTCGCACGGGTAAGCGCCCGGTACCCTTCGACCGCGCGCGCAGGTAGAGTCGAGTGGCCGAGCAGGCGCTGTCTCGGCACGCACACCCTGAGGTCGCCCTGCATGCCCCGCAACCTGATCGTGGTCCTGCTCGACAGCCTGAACCGGCACCTGCTGGGCGCTTACGGCAGCGCCGAGTTCGAGACGCCGCACATCGATCGTTTCGCACGGCGCGCGCTGCGCTTCGATCGACACTTCGTGGGGTCGCTCCCGTGCATGCCGGCGCGTCACGACATCCTGTGCGGCGCGCTCGATTTCCTGTGGAAGCCGTGGGGATCGATCGAGCTGTGGGAGGAACCGATCACGGTGCCGCTCCGAGCGGCCGGCGTCACGACGATGTTGATGACCGACCACCCGCATCTCTTCGAGTCGGGCGGGGAGAACTACCACACCGAGTTCCGCGCCTGGGAATATCTACGCGGCCACGAGAACGATCCGTGGAAGACCCGCGCCGATCCGTCTTGGACGGGGGCGCCGGCCCTGCCAGCAGCGAGCGCCCGCGACGGGACCCGGCCGTACGACCTCAGCCGCACCTGGTTCCGGGAGGAGCGCGACTTCCCGGGTCCGCGAACGATGGAGGCGGCGGCCTCCTGGTTGCGGACCAACGCGGGCGTTCACGACCGCTTCCTGCTCTTCGTCGACGAGTTCGACCCCCACGAGCCGTTCGACACGCCGGCGCCATGGGCGGATCGCTATGACCCGGAGTGGCGCGAGGAGCGGATCATCTGGCCGCCGTATGCCGCCGGGGCCATCGAGCGCGGCGTCATCAGCGAACGACAAGGCCGCCACATCCGGGCGAACTACGGCGCCAAGCTGTCGATGATCGATCACTGGTTCGGACGCCTGCTCGACGCCGTCGACGAGACGGAGATCGCGGACGACACCGCGATCGTGCTGTGTACCGACCACGGCCACTTCCTGGGCGAGAAGGACATCTGGGGCAAGCCGGGCGTCCCGCACTACGAGCCGCTCGGGCGCATTCCCCTGCTCGTCCAATGGCCAGGCGTCGAGCCGGGCGTGGTAGATGCACTTACCACCAGCGTGGATCTCCACGCCACGATCGCAGATCTGTTCGGCGTCACGGTTCCGCACCGCACGCACGGCCGCTCGCTGCTGCCGCTGATCACCGGCAAGACCGATCGCATTCGCGACTGGGCGTTGGCGGGCGTGTTCGGACGCTGGGTCCAGATCGTCGACGGGAAGCGGAAGTATGCCCGCGCCCCGGTGCGCGCCGACAACCTGCCGCTCTCGATGTGGTCGAACCGCTGGTCCACGATGCCGCTGCCGAGCCTGCCGAGGCTGAGGCTACCGCGGCCCGACCGGCACGCGGTCCTCGACTTCATGCCGGGCTCGGACGTTCCGGTCCTCCGCCAGCCGTTCCGTCCGGGGGGGCCTCTGCCCTACTGGTCGCTCGGCATGCGCCCTGGCGACCATCACTGTTTCCACCTCGACGACGACCCGGGCGAAACGGACAACCGTCTGGGCAGCGCCGACGAGCGCGACCTGATCGAGCTGCTACGCGTCGCGCTACGGGAGATCGAGGCGCCTGCGGAGCACTTCGAACGACTCGGACTCGCGTGACGGGTGCGCCGCGCCGCCGCCGGCCGTCATCCGCCGACGCGCCGCTGGTGCCCTTGCCAGTACGGCTCACGCAGGTCCTTCTTCAGCACCTTGCCGCTGGCGTTGCGCGGGAGCGCGTCGAGGAACTCGATCTTCCGCGGGACCTTGTAGCCGGCGATCTTCGTCCGCGCGAAGGTGATCAGCTCGTCGGCCGTCACCTTCGCTCCCTCGCGCGGCACGACGAAGGCCAGGATCGCCTCGCCGAACTTGGGATCCGGGATGCCGATGACGGCCACGTCGGCGATCGCGGGATGATCGAAGAGCGCGTTCTCGATTTCTCGCGGATACACGTTCTCGCCGCCGGAAACGATCATGTCCTTGATCCGGTCCTGGATGTAGACGTAGCCTTCCTCGTCCATGCGCGCGGCATCGCCGGTATGCATCCAGCCGCCCCGCAGCGCCTTCTCGGTGGCCTCGGGAAGGTTCCAGTAGCCCTGCATGATCTGCGGCCCGCGCGCGACGATCTCGCCGACCTCGCCGCGCGGGACCTCGACGTCGTTCTCGTCGACGATCTTGACCTCGGTTCCGAGCACCGGGCGACCACAGGAGAGCAGCAGCTCGGGGCGGCCAGCGAGCGCCTTCTCGTGGTCGCGGTCGGTCAGTGTGGTGAGCACGGCACTGGTCTCCGTCATGCCGAATGCCTGCTGGAACGTGCAGCCGAAGACTTCGATGGCGCGGCGGAGCGTCTGCTCGGCGATCGGCGACGCGCCGTAGCTGATCGCGCGTAGCTCCGGATACGATCGCTCGGCGACATCGGGCACCAGCACGAGACACGCCTGGATCATCGCCGGAACCAGCGTGCACCAGTGGATGCCGGCGCCCGACAGGTCGCGCACCACGGCGGCGGGATCGAAGTCCTCGTGGACTACGAGCGTCGCGCCCGCGCAGACCGCGGCCTTGACCGAGATCCCCGCGGCGGCGTGATACATCGGTGCCACGATCAGGGTTCGCTTGCCGGGCCCGGGGCGGAAGCTCAGCGACGCCACCACCTGGGCGATGTTCGACAGCACCGCGTGGTGGGTGAGGATCGCACCCTTCGGATGTCCCGTCGTCCCGCTCGTGTACATCTGGTAGAGCTCGCCGCGCTCGTCCACGGTGCGATCGGGCGGCGTCGCGGGCTGCGCCGCGACCCAGTCGCGATAGGACGCCCAGCCGTCCGGAACGTCGCCCAACGCGAAGAAGTGCTGCGCGCTCTTCAGCCCGCCCCGGACCGACTCGATGCCCTTCGGGTAGTCCCCGGCCGCAATGACGAGCTTCGCAGCCGCATCGTCGATGATGTAGGCCCACTCCGGCGGTGCGAGCCGGTAGTTCAACGGGACCGGGACGGCGCCCGCCTTCGACGCGGCGAAGTACAGCACCGCCATGTCGATCGAGTTCTTCGACAGGTAGGCGAAGCGATCTCCGCGCCCGAGGCCGGCGGCGATCAGGGCATGCGCGAGCCGGTTGGATTCGACCTCCGCCTCGGCGTAGCTGAGCGTGCGCGCCCCGTGGATGGCAAACGCGTTGTCGGGACGCGCCAGGGCGTGATAGGCGAGATAGTCGTGGAGCCGCATGGATCTTCCTTCCCGGGGATCCTCGGGGACCCCAGTCGGACGTCAGCGAGGCCGGACGTCAGCGGGGACCATCCCCGAACTTGGCGTCGCGCTTCTCGACGAAGGCATCGCGCGCCTCCTGCGAATCGGGCGAGGTGTAGAGCTCGAGCGTGAAGCCCTGTTCGAAGCGGTAGCTCTTCTTGATGTCGAGCACCTCGATGCCGTTGAGCGACCACTTCGCGAGGCGCATGGCCTTCGGGCTCTTGCCCGCGATCTTGCCGGCCAGCTCGTGCGCGGCGCTGCGCAACTCGTCGCGGGGGACGACGGCCTCGAGCCCCCCGCAGCGATACGCCTCGGCCGCGGAGATCGGCTCGCCGGTGTAGAGCATGCGGCGTGTCTTCTGCATCCCGAACAGGCGCAGCAGATGGGTCGCGGCGCCGAGCGCGCCGCGGTCGATCTCCGGCAGCCCGAACGTCGCGTCGTCGGACGCGATCACCAAGTCGGAGGCGCCGGCGATGCCGATCCCGCCGCCCAGGCAGAAGCCGTGCACGGCGCTGATGACCGGAACCGCGCAGTCGTAGATCGCGGCGAAGGCGTCGTAGCAGCCGCGGTTCACGGCCACGATCCGGCTGCCGTCCGCCGCCAGCTCCTTGATGTCGACGCCGGCGCAGAAGCCGCGGCCCTCGGCCGCGATCACGACGACGCGCACGGCCTCGTTCCGGCCGAGCCCCGCCACGGTCTCGGCGAGCTTCGCCCAGCCCTGCGACTCGAGTGCGTTCACCGGCGGGTGGTTCAGCAGCAACTCGGCAATGCCATCGCGGACCTGCACGTCGATCGACACGGGGCCTACTCCTTGCAGTGAGCGAGTCTGGAGAGCGTGTGCTCCGCCTCGCGGACGATGCGCTCGATCACCTCAGCGCACGAAGGCACGTCGTCCAGCACGCCGGCGACGCTGCCACTCGGCAGATAGCCGTGCACGGGATCGCCGTCGGTCATCGCGGCCCTCGCGAGGATCGGCGCATTCGCCGCCATCAGCAACTGGGTGCGGCTGAGACGCTGGTGACGGCGCATCGCGAAGCCGGCCGTCAGCAGCTCGCGCAGCGAGGCACCTGTCTGGGTGCGCAGCGCCAGCGCGCTGCGCAGCGCGAGCAGCAAGCCTCCGATGCGGCCGGTGCTCTCGAGGCGACGCACCAGCTCGTTCAAGACCACGCGTTGCGGCAGACCGTCGATCTGCTTCGTCACGACCACGTCGTCGACCGATGCCTCGACGTAACGACGCTTCGTCATCTCCGGCACGGGGCTCTCCGCCGTCATCAGGAAGCGCGTCCCCATCGCGACACCGGCCGCTCCGAACGCCAGCGCTGCGACGAGCCCGCGCCCATCGCGGAAGCCGCCGGCGGCGATCACCGGCACGCGCACGCGGTCCACCGTCTGCGAGACCAGGAGTGAGGTCGGCACCGCGCCGGTGTGGCCCCCGCCCTCGCTGCCCTGCACCACGATCGCGTCGGCGCCGAGCTGTTCGGCCTTCGCGGCGTGCTTGACGTGGCCACAGGTCGGCACGCAGACGACGCCGGCCTCCTTGAGCCCCGTGATCAACTTCGCGTCCGGCGCCCGGTTGTAGCCGGCGGCGCGCACGCCGTGTCGCCGGATCGCGTCGGCGATCACGTCGGCGCCGGGCGCGTCCATCAGGAAGTTCACGCCGAACGGCTGCTTCGTGAGCGACTGCGTGCGCTCGATTGCGTCACCCACCTGCTCCGGCGGAATCGTCGCCGCCGCCAGGAAGCCGAACGCCCCCGCATTGCAGACGGCGGCCACGAGCTCCGGCGTCGCGACCCAGCCCATGCCCGTCTGGACGATCGGGACGCGCATCCCGAGCAGGTCGTAGAGCGGCGTATGCAGTGCAGGATGCATGGCGTGGGGCTCCCGGCCTCGGTCAGGCCGGCACTTCGCGCTGGCGCGCGCCGGCCGGGTCGAGGACGTCGCGGATCAGGCGGAGCTCGTCCGCCGTCGGCAGCCGGGTCGCCGGCACCTCGGCGTCGATGACCAGCTCGAATCCGGTCGCCGCGCGCACCTCGTCGACGGCGACGCCGGGGTGCAGCGATGCGAGCCGCATGCGGTGGTCCGGCGTCGCGAAGTCGAAGACGCCGAGGTTCGAGACGACGCGCCGGATCTCGTGGAAGCGCGACGCCGACGGGCCCGCCGCCGCGGCGCGGTCGTAGCCGACGCCGGACACGACATCGACGCGGTCGACGAAGACCTTCGGCGAGTGGTTCGGAACCCAGTAGCTGGTCGGGTGGCTCACGGTGTTGCCCGGCGCACCGCGCATGCCGAGCAGCTGCGCCTTCGGCCGCGCGTGCGGACCGATGCACGCGAAGTTGTGATTGCCGAAGCGGTCGATCTGGCTGGCGATCATGATGACGTGTCGGCGTCCGGACCACAGCAGATCGAAGACGCTGCGGAACGGGAGCCAGCTCTCGACGACCGGTGTGGCCGCCGCAAGCTCGCCCGAGACCGGCAACACGTCCGCGACCAGACTCGCGATCCCATCGGTCATCATCAGGTCCGGGGCGAACGTGAGCCGTGCCAGCCGCGCGCCGATCGCCGGCACGGTCCCGAAGCACGAGGCCAGAATCTCGCCATCACCGCGGAAGCAATCCGCCACCGCGATCGTACAGATCTCCGCCCGTGTCGCCTCGGCCGTGCTCATCCGGCGGCCCTCCACGCGCGGACCGCTTCCCGATACGCCGCTTCGCTCTCGCAGGCGAGGAAGCGCTCGGAGAACGCCTCCCATGCCTCTTCGCTCTTCACCGCAGCGGCATACGCGCGCTGGAACGCCTCGTCGCGCTCTGCGTCCGGCGGGCACTCGGTGAAATGCGCGCCGCCGGGGATCTCGACGACGCCGTCGACCATTCCCCGGTGGATGCGCAGCGTGTGCAGCGAGCCGAAGTTCGCGAAGTCGCGCGTCTCGACGATCTGCTCGCACGAGACGAAGCGACGCTTCGCCGCGCCGAGGAAGAGATCGTCGAAGTAGAGGTCCGGCCCCAGGTACTGCGCGTTGCCGCGGGCGTCGGCGCGGTTCATGTGGACGATCGCCACGTCGAGCGGAAGCGCCGGCATCGCAACCAGCTCCTCGCCGTCGTCGTACGGCGAGCGCACGGTGCGGAGCTGTGGGTTGAGCGCCAGCACATCCGATCCGAGGCCCGCGCGCGTCGGCAGGAACGGCAGCCGGATCGCCGCCGCGTAGAGACCGAGCTGGAACATGCCCTCGTCGAACTCGAGCGCCTCGATGGCTCCGCTTTCCCGGGCCTTCCGGAACTGTGGATCGAGCGGGATCGAATCGAGCGACACGAACCCATACACCAGTTTGCGGACCTTGCCGGCGGCGCACAACAGGCCGACGTCGGGCCCGCCGTAGGAGACGACCGTCAGGTCGCGCACCGGCGAGCGCAGGATTTCGCGCACCAGCGCCATCGGCTTGCGGCGCGACCCCCAGCCGCCGATCCCGAGCGTCATGCCGTCGCGCAGCTCGCCGACCACGGCGGCCGCGGTGGTGCGCTTGTCCATCGAGCCTGCCTCCCCCGCGCGACCTGCCGCCGGGTCGCTCTCGCCGCCACGGACGTCACGGTAAACGAGACGGAGCGTATCGTAAAGAGTGTCGCGAGAGCCCTGCGCGCAGAAGGTGCTACTGTTCGCTCGTCCGGCAGCCGATGCTGGAAAAGCATCGCGGCGTGCGATGGCTCCCGGACGAGGCTTTCTCCGATCATCTTCTCCGATCCGATTGGTGCCCTTGGCGCCCCACGCGCTCGCACGAGCCGCCGGACGCCACCCCATCCGCGCGATCCCTTCGCCGGATGAACCCATCCTCGGTCGATCTTCCGAAGAACGCCTGACGCGGACGCCGCTCTCGGAGCGGTGCGCCCGCAAACAGATCGGGTGCGAGGAGCGCTGGCCAGGCGGCCGGCGCCATCGCATCCCCTGCGGCCCCAGGGCCGCCTTCATGAAAGAAAACCCTTGATTCGATTCGAAGACCTTTCCCTAGACGCCGCGCTGCTCGCGGCGGTTCGCGATGCCGGCTTCACGGAGCCGACGCCGATCCAGGCGCAGGCCATCCCGTTGGTCCTCGCCGGCCGCGACGTGCTCGGCGCCGCCCAGACCGGGACCGGCAAGACGGCGGCGTTCGTCCTGCCGATCCTCCAGCGACTGAGCGCCCGGCGACCGGACGCGCTGCGCACCGGGGGCCGGCGGCCGATCCGTGTCCTCGTCCTGTCTCCGACTCGGGAGCTGGCGAGCCAGATCGCCGAGACCTTCGAGATCTTCGGCCGACCGCTCGGCATTCGCCACGCCGCCGTGTATGGCGGCGTCAGCGAAGGACCGCAGCGGCGGGCGCTGCGCGACGGCGTCGACGTCCTGGTGGCGACACCGGGACGGCTCGAAGACCTCCAGCAGAGCGGCGCGATCGACTTGCGCCACGTCGAGGTGGCCGTCCTCGACGAGTCCGACCGCATGCTGGACGCCGGCTTCCTCCAGACGGTCCGTCGCATCCTCGGCGCCACGCCGAAAGAGCGCCAGACGCTGTTGTTCTCGGCGACGATGCCCGACGAGATCCGCAAGCTCGCGCGCTCCGTGCAGCGGGACGCCGTCGAGGTGCGGGTTGCGCCCGTCGCCACACCGGCAGAGCGCGTCGCCCAGACGGTGTTCTTCGTGGCGCGGCCGAGCAAGCGCGAGCTGCTCGCGCACCTGCTCGCGGATCCCGAGGTCACCCGCGCACTGGTCTTCACCCGGACCAAGCGGGCCGCCGACCGGATCGCGCAGCACCTGAGCCGCGCCGAGCGCGTCGACGCGATCCATGGCGATCGTTCCCAGGGACAGCGCGAGCGCGCCCTCGAGGGCTTCCGCCGCGGATCGACGCGGGTGCTCGTCGCGACGGATCTCGCGGCGCGCGGTATCGACGTCGATGGCATCTCGCACGTGATCAACTTCGAGCTGCCGGACGACTGCGAGAGCTACGTCCACCGGATCGGCCGGACCGGTCGCGCGGCCGCCTCGGGGGTGGCCTTCACGCTCTGCGCCAGCGACGAGCGACCGCAGCTCGCGCGCATCGAACGGCTGATGCGAGCGACGATTCCGGTGCGACACGAGCATCCGTGGGTGGATCGCTCGCCCGTCGGCTCGAGTCCCGTGCGGCGTGCGACGCCAGCTCCGCGCCATCGGCGTCCGAGCGGCGGCCGCACCCTCTCGCAAAGTCGCAGAGCGCGCTAGCGCGGTCTGGAGCTCGCGCGCCGTCTCGCCTGACACTGACGAGAGACGGCGCGCGACAGCCCCCGACGAGAGCTGTCGTTGGACACCGACGCAAGCATTGTGCTACCGGTCGCGGCATGCGATGGCGCGGATCTTCCGAGCCGGCGCATAGCGCGCAAGAGTCTCCGCTCGAGCCTTCGCTCGATCCCGAACTCGATCTGCGCCTGTGTGATCGGCGCGAGGCGGGGACTTCGGATCCCACCGTTTCTGCCCTTGCGCGCTCAGACCACACCCAATCCGATCACGAGGGTCTGTTTCTCCGCCCTCCATGTCCTCGCGACGGATCCGCCGTGTGGCAGCTGGCTCGAGACAGCGCCTCTCTCGACCTGAACTCGCCCTATTGCTACCTGCTGCTGTGCTCTCACTTCGCGGATACCTCTCTCGTCGCTGAGCAGCACGGCGAGATCGTCGGCTTCGTCGTCGCCTATCGCCCGCCGACGCGGCCGGATTCGATCTTCGTGTGGCAGATTGCCGTCGCGGCTTCGCATCGCGGCGCCGGCCTGGCAAGACGGCTCCTCGAGACGCTCGTCGAACAACCGGCGGTTCGCGACGTCCGTCAGCTCGAGGCGACGGTAACGCCGTCCAACGAGGCCTCGCGCCGGCTATTCCTCGGCTTTGCGCGCCGGTTCAGCGCACCGTGCCGAGAGGAGGAAGCGTTTTCAGCGGAACTGTTTCCGTCCGCTGCCACCGCACACGAACCCGAGATCCTGTTGTGTATCGGACCGCTCGCCCGCATGACGGCGACGCAATCCCGGACGAACCGGGCGAACGGAGCATGAACAGGCATCCGCGCTGGACTCCCGGAACGCGATAAGGATAAGGAATGAGAATCCATGTATACGAAAGAAAGAATGACTCTGAAAGGTGACGATGAACTCGAGGACCCGAAAAGGCATGTCGATCGCTACCCGTCGCGGACCGGCGACGAACCGCGCATCAGCGAGCGCAAGGATGCCGTGCTCCATGCCGGACTCGACGCACCGGGCCCCCTGGATCGCGACACGATGGATCGCTTCGAGCGCAACGGGTTCCTCGCTCTCGATGCGCTCCTGACTCGCGACGAGGCGAGCCACCTCGATTCGGAACTGGAGCGGATGGCCGCCGAGCGGCACGGCGATGGAGCCCCAGAGGTGATCCTGGAGCCGGATGGGGATGCGGTGCGCTCGGTGTTCGCGGTGCATCACGGGGACAGCGTATTCGCACGGTTGGCGCGAGATCCTCGCCTCGTCGGCCTGGCCGAGCAGATCCTCGGCAGTCCGGTCTACATCCACCAGTCCCGGGTGAACCTCAAGCCGGCCTTCGAGGGCCGCGAGTTCTGGTGGCATTCGGATTTCGAGACCTGGCACGTCGAGGACGGCATGCCGGCGATGCGCGCAGTCAGCATCTCGATCCATCTGACGCCCGCGCACGCCGGCAATGGCCCGCTGATGGTGATCCCGGGGTCTCATCGCTGGTTCGCGTCCTGCCCGGGCCGGACACCGAACGATCATCACCTCGCCTCGCTGCGACGGCAGGAGTACGGCGTCCCGGATCGTGCGCATCTGCGCTGGTTCGCCGACCGCGGCGGCCGGATCGAGACGGTGCTGGGAGCGGCCGGATCCGCGGTGGTGTTCGACTGCAACGAGATGCACGGATCGAACGCGAACATCTCGCCCCATCCGCGTCATGGTGTCTTCCTCGTCTACAACAGCATCGAGAACCGGCTCGTCGAGCCGTACTGCGGCCTCGCACCGCGACCCGAGTACATCGCGTCGCGAACCTTCGATGCCATCGAGTTGCGCTGACAGAAGCCCGCATCGACGCGCGGGATCGTACCCTGCCTTGTTGACGGCTCGCGGAAGGCTTCCATACGCTGCGCGGCGATGAACGCGATGGGCACGGCGGACGGATGGCCGCCGGCGGACCCGTCGAAGAGCCGAGTGATGCTTCCGATGCCCCAGCTTTCTCATGGCCGCGCGCTGGCCTGGCACGCGGCGCGCCGACCTGCACAGGCAGCGGTCCTTCACGCCGGGCAGTCAATTTCGTTCGCGGACCTCGATCGGCGCGCAAACCGCCTGGCGCGCGCATACGCGGCCCGAAGCGTCACTGCGAACGCGCTCGTCACGATCGCGCTACCGAACTCGATCGGCTTCTTCGAGGCGTGCCTTGCAACCTGGCGACTCGGCGCAACACCACAGCCCGTATCGGCGCGGCTTCCGGAGCGGGAACGCCGCGCCCTCGTCGAGCTGGCGCAACCGGCGCTGGTCGTCGGGGCGCCGGACGGGGAGCGCTACGAGGCGCCGTCGCTGGCCGCCGAGTTCGAACCCGACCCTGCCCTCTCCGACGACCCGCTGCCGGACCGCGTGTCGCGGCAGGTCCGCGCGATGAGCTCCGGCGGCAGTACCGGCCGGCCGAAGCTCATCGTCGACCTGAGCCCCGCGCTCTGCGACCCGGAGCAGGTCGACAACGGGATGAGCGTGGGCGGCGTCACGTTGGTGCCGGGGCCCCTCTACCACGCCGGGCCGTTCATCACCTCTTGGAATCAACTCCTCGCCGGCGGCACCGTGGTCCTGATGACGCGCTTCGATGCCGAACGCGCCCTGGCCCTGATCGAGCGGTTCCGCGTCGAATGGGTCCTGTTCGTGCCGACGATGATGCAGCGCATCTGGCGGCTTCCCGCGTCGGTCCGCGAGCGCTACGACCTGTCGTCGCTTCGGCGCGTCATGTGCACCGGAGCCCCGAGCCCCGCCTGGCTCAAGCGCGCCTGGATCGAGTGGTTGGGCCCGGAGCGGATCTACGAGGCTTACGGCGGAACCGAACGCAGTGGCGGCACGTTGATCTCCGGCACGGATTGGCTGCTGCATCCGGGGTCCGTGGGCCGCCCCACCGCCGGCCGACGCATCCGCGTGCTGCGCCCCGATGGCAGCGACTGCGCGCCGGGCGAGATCGGCGAACTCTTCATGATGCCGCCGGGGGGCCCAGGGTCCACGTACCGCTACGTCGGCGCCGAGCCCGTGGCCAGTCTCGACGGCTGGGAGACGCTCGGCGACCTCGGCTACCTCGACCAGGACGGCTGGCTGTATCTCGTCGATCGCAAGGCCGACATGATCTTGGTCGGTGGCGCCAACGTGTATCCCGCGGAGGTCGAAGCCGCGCTCGACGCCCACCCGAGCGTGCGTTCGAGCGCGGTCATCGGAGTGCCCGACGACGACCTCGGCAATCGCATCCACGCGATCGTCGATGCGCCGACTGCCGTCACGGAAGCGGCGCTTCGAACGCATCTCGCGCAGCACCTGGCACCCCAGAAACTCCCGCGCAGCTTCGAGTTCGTGACGGAGCCACTGCGCGACGACGCAGGGAAGGTTCGCCGCTCCGCGCTGCGCGCAGCGCGACGTGGCGATGCGAACGAGGACACGGATCGCGATCGTCTGCCCTGAGCGAAGACGCCGAGGCGGCAGCGGCGGATCAGGACCAGACTCTCAACAGGAACGCGCTGAGCCGCCCGTGAAGGGCCATCAGCTCATCGGCCTTGCCTTCTGCGACGTAGCGGGAGGCGAGGCCGAGGAGGCCCACCAACAACACTTCGATCGCGATCGGATCGGGAGGACGTCGAATGACTCCCTCCCGCGCGAGTTTCGCGAGCTCGCCTTCCACCCGCACGGCGATCTCCTGCACGTAGTGCCGCAGCAGCTTCTGCACGCGGCCGCTGGCGCTCTCCCCGAGCTTCTCCAGATCCAGCGGCGTCCCGGCGAAGGCGCGCAGATAGGCCTCGAGGCCGCGATCGATCCGCTCGCGCGGAACTTCCTCAGTCGCGAAAATCGTCTCGAGTTGCGCGACGATCTCGCGGCCCGTCTCGTGGATCAGGGCCAGCAGGAGGTCCTCTTTCGAGTCGAAGTGCTCGTAGAAGGACCGCGACGACATGCCAGCCGCCCGCACCACGTCGGTAACACGGACGCTGCCGAAGTCGTTGCCCCGCAGCGCGGCGCGCGCCGCCTCGAGGAGCCGCTGGCGCTGATGCTCGGCCGGCAGTGCGGGACGCCCGCGACGTCGCTCGGCGGAAACCGTCGTGGCCGCGACGCGGCGATCTCGACCGTCGAATTCTGGACGGGTATGCATCGTCGGACGACCTCCACGAAAGGCGCCGTCGATCGGGTTCGTACCGGATCGCCGTTGCCGGCGGGACAACCTGGTGTGTCTATGATAGAACACGTTTCAGTTTTGTAGAGGATCTCGCCGATGCCTGCGACGCCCACGACCCGCCTGCCCGCCATCGACGGTTGGTTCACCGGCGGCGCCGAACCACGCTTGCTCGGCTCGCGCTGCACCGCGTGCGGCACGTACTTCTTTCCCAAGGAGACGTTCGCGTGTCGGAATCCCCGGTGCGGGGGGAGCGCGCTCGAGGAGACACCGCTGTCCAGCCGGGGGACGCTCTGGTCCTTCACGGACAACCGATATCCGCCGCCGCCGCCGTTCGTCGCCGGCGAACCGTTCGAGCCCTACGCCGTGGCGGCCGTCGAGCTCGCGCTCGAGAAGATGGTGGTGCTCGGACAGGTGGCGCGCGGCGTTCGGACGGAGCAACTCGCGGTCGGCATGGAGATGGAAGTGACCGTCGAGACGCTCTTCGAGGACGACGCCGGCGTGCACGAGATCTGGAAGTGGAGGCCGGTATGAGCCACGAGGTCGCGGTCCTCGGCGCCGGGATGCATCCGTGGGGCAAGTGGGGGCGAAACTTCGTCGAGTATGGCGTGCACGCCGCGCGCGCCGCGCTGGCGGATGCGGGCCTCGCGTGGACCGACGTCCACTTCATCGCCGGCGGCGACACGATGCGCAACGGCTACCCGGGGTACGTGGCGGGCGCCAGCATCGCGCAGGCGCTCGGCTGGTCCGGCGCGCAGGTGGCCAGCACCTATGGCGCGTGCGCCACCGGCGCCCAGGCGATCGACGTCGCGCGCGCGCGGATCCTCGCCGGCCTGTGCGACGTGGCGCTCGTCGTGGGAGCCGACACGACGCCGAAAGGGTTCTTCGCGCCGACCGGCGGCGTCCGCCAGCAGGACCCGGACTGGCTGCGGTTCCGGCTGCTCGGCGCCACCAATCCGGTGTACTTCGGACTCTACGCGCGGCGGCGGATGGCGCTCTACGGCGCCACGCCCAGCGACTTCGCCAAGGTGAAGGTGAAGAACGCCCGGCACGGACTCGGCAATCCGAATGCGCGCTATCGCAAAGCGGTGGCCGAGGACGACGTGATGGCCTCGCCTGTCGTGTCGGATCCGCTGCGACTCCTCGACATCTGCGCCACCAGCGACGGCGGTGCCGCCGTCGTGCTGACCAGCCTCGCGTTCGCACGCCGACACGCAGCTCGGCCCGTCCGGATCGCCGGCGTCTCGACGGTGACACCGCGCTACCCGAACACGGTGATCGAAATGCCGAACTTCGCGACGGACTCCGCCGTCGGCGTGGCAGTGCCGGACGTTCCGTTCCGCGACTCGATCGCGCGCGGCGCCTACGAACAGGCGGGTCTCGGCCCCGAGGATCTCGACCTCGCCGAGGTCTACGATCTGTCGACGGCGCTCGAACTCGATTGGTACGAGAACATCGGTCTGTGCAAGCCGGGCGGCGCCGAGGGACTGCTGCGCGACGGCCATACCGCGCTCGGTGGCAGGATCCCGGTGAACCCCAGCGGTGGCCTCGCGAGCTTCGGCGAAGCCGTCCCCGCCCAGGCGATCGCGCAAGTCTGCGAACTCACCTGGCAGCTCCGCGGCCAGGCCGAGGGCCGTCAGGTCGAAGGCGCCCGCGTCGGCCTCGCCGTCAACCAGGGCCTCTTCGGCCACGGCTCCTCCCTCCTCCTCCGCACCTGACCCGTCGACTTCGGATCCGTCAACCAAGGGGCCGGGTTCGTTCGTCAACTTTCTTTCGTAACGACTGACGACAACAGGAGGCATCCCATGGCCAGACGCGAACTCTCGACGCGCGAACTCTCGGATCGCATCCAGATCCAGGATCTGCTCGTCCGCTACACGCGCGCCATCGACACGAAGGACTGGGCGCTTCTCGATACCTGCTTCACGGCCGATGCGCAGGTCGACTACACCGCCACCGGCGGGATCGTCGGTTCCTACCCCGAGGTCCGTGCGTGGCTCGCGAAAGCGCTCGCGCCGTTCCCGATCACCGTTCACTACGTCACGAACTCCCAGGTAGAGCTCGACGGCGACCGCGCCCGGGCGCGCACGCTGGTGCTGAACCCGATGTTCTTCCGCAATCCGGATGCCTCCCTCCACGACTTCACGATCGGCGCCACCTATGTGGACGAGCTGGTGTGGACCGACGACGGCTGGCGGATCGCCCGCCGCTCCGAGGAGGCGGGGTACATGCAGGGACAGCTCCCGTCTGCGCTCCAGGTCCCGCAGGCCTGACGTCCCCTCCGGGGGGCTTGACGGCCCCGGCGATTCAAGCAAATGTTTGAATCGGATGTTGGAGACGCGACAGGACACCCGCGACCGCCTGCTCGACGCCGCCGAGCGCCGCTTCGCCGCCTCCGGCTTTGCAGCGACCTCGCTGCGGGCGGTGACGAGCGAGGCCGGGGTGAACGTCGCCGCCGCGCACTACCACTTCGGCTCGAAGCACGAGCTGCTGCGGGCGGTCTTCGCGCGCCGCATGGCGCCGGTGAATGCCGAGCGGCTCACCCGACTCGACGCGCTCGAGGCGCGCTCGCGGTCTTCGGTGTCGGTCGAGGAGATCCTCGACGCGATGCTGACGCCGGCGCTCACGCTCGCCACTCGCCATCCCGAGATCGCCGAACTCGGCGCGCTGATCCATTCGGAGCCGGCGGCCGAGGTCCGCGCCCTGCTCGAAGAAGTCTTCGGCGAAGTGAAGCGACGCTTCACGGCGGCACTCCGGCGAAGCCTGCCCGACCTCGACGAGACGGCGATCGAGCTGCGGCTACTCTTCGCGATCGGTGCGATGGTGCACCTGATCGCGCAACCTGCGCTCTCCGGTGTCGCTCCCGAACGCAGGCGCGCGGAACTCCTGGGATTCGTGGCGGCGGGTCTTCGAGCCGCCGTGCCCTCTCCTTCTGCGTCTCCCTCCCGCGCGCCCTGCCGAGACGAACCATGACGCCCCGTCGCCAGC
>CAYOHN010000003.1:28747-37260 GCA_964403735.1 uncultured Spirochaetales bacterium
CGCTCGCCGTGCTCGCCTCCGGCGTGCTCGGCGCCATCGTGCTCGTCGAGACCTCCCCCGAGACGCCTCACGTGCAGCCGGAGCCGGCGGTTCCGCTGATCCGCACCATCGACACGCGGGCGCGCGACGTGCAGATCCGTGTCGCGACCCACGGCACCGTCGAACCGCGCACCGAGAGTGACCTCGTCTCCGAAGTGTCGGGCCGCGTGCTGTGGATCTCGCCAGCGCTGGTGGCCGGCGGCTTCTTCGAGGCGGATGAGCCGCTGCTGCGCGTCGAGCCTCACGACTACGAAACGGCCGTCGAACGCGCGCGTGCACAGTTGGCGCGCGCCGAGAGCGAAGCCTCGCTCACCGCGCGAGATGCCGTGCGCCAGTCGGAGCTCGCGAAGCAGTCGGTCGCCAGCGCAGCGCGCCTCGACGACGCCCGCAACCGCGCGCGCGCCGCGGCCGCTGCGCTGCGCGAGGCACGCGCCGCGCTCGCGCAGGCCGAGCGCGACCATTCCCGCACGGAGCTGCGCGCGCCGTTTGCGGGCCGCGTGCGGTCGGTGCAGGTGGACGTCGGCCAGTTCGTGAGTCGCGGGACCCCCCTCGCCCGCCTCTACGCCATCGACTGGGCGGAGGTCCGGCTGCCGATTCGCGACGAGGATCTCGCCTGGATCGACGTCCCGCAGGTCGGCAGCGAGGCCGACGACGACCCGAGGCCGCCGGTGATCCTGCGCGCGCGCTACGCGGGCGCCGAACGCGAATGGCGCGGACACATCGAGCGCAGCGAAGGGGAGATCGATGCCCGGAGCCGAATGGTGCACGTGGTCGCCCGCGTGGAGGACCCGTACGCGCGCCGTCCGGGCGCGACCCACTCGCCGCTGCCCGTCGGGCTCTTCGTCGATGCCGAGATCCTCGGACGCACCGAGACGGGGATCTTCGTGCTGCCGCGCAGCGCGCTGCGCACCGGCGACCAGGTCCTGGTGGTGGATGACGAAGATCGGCTGCGCTTCCGCGACGTCACCGTTCTGCGTCGCGACCAGGAAGACGTCTTGATCCGCGCCGGACTCGCGACCGGCGAGCGCATCAACGTCTCGGCCCTCGAAGCGCCGGTGGAGGGAATGCGCGTCCGACCCATCGCGGACGAAGCTCCCGTCCCCGCGACGGCGGAGACGGCGACGCCGGGAGCGTCGTCGTGAAGGGGATGATCGGCTGGTTCGCCGCGAACCCGGTCGCTGCCAACCTGCTGATGGCGCTCGTGGTCGTCGGCGGGATCACCTCGCTGCCGACGATCCCCAAACGCACGTTTCCCGACATCGACATCCCGGTGATCAACATCAGCGTCGAGTACCTCGGCGCGGCGCCGGAGGAGGTCGAGGAAAGCGTCTGCGTCCGGATCGAGGAAGCGATCGACGGCGTCGAAGGCATCGAGCAGATCCGCTCGACGGCGGTCGAGGGCGTCTGCGGCGTCAGCGCCGAGCTGATGGTCGGCGCCGATGAGACCCGGGCGCTGGCCGACATCAAGAACCGCGTCGATGCGATCACCACGTTTCCGGACGAAACGGAGAAGCCGATCACCGCCCAGGTGACGATGGTCCGTCCGGTCATCGACCTCGCGCTGCACGGCGAGGTGGACGAGCGCACGTTGCGCGAGCTCGGCCAACGCGTCCGCGACGATCTCGCGGCGCTCCCCGAGATCACGCAGGTCGAGCTGATCGGCGTCCGGCCCTACGAGATCTCGATCGAGGTCTCCGAGGCCGCCCTGCGTCGCTACGGCCTTCGCTTCGACCAAGTCGCCGACGCGGTGCGCAACGCGTCGCTCGACCTGCCCGGGGGCAGCATCAAGACCGCCGCCGGCGAGATCCTGCTGCGCACCAAGGGCCAGGCCTATCGCGGCGCGGAGTTCGAGCGCCTGGTCCTGATCACGCAGCCCGACGGGACCTACGTGCGCGTCGGGGACGTCGCCACCGTCGTCGATGGCTTCGAGGACATCGACCGCTGGTCCATCTTCGACGGCCAACCCTCGGTGGTCGTCCGCGTCTCGCGGGTCGGCGACCAGAGCGTGCTCGCGATCGCCGACCGCGTGAAGCGCTATGCGGCACTGGGCGAGGCCCGCCTCCCCGAAGGCGTCGCGCTCACCGTCTGGCAGGACGAGACGGTGCCGCTGGTCGGGCGCCTCGACGTCCTCTATCGCAACGGTCGTGCCGGGTTCGTGCTGGTGTTCCTGGTGCTCGCGCTGTTCCTGCGCATGCGGCTCGCGTTCTGGGTGGGTCTCGGCGTCCCCATCGCCTTCTCCGGCGCTCTGTTCCTCATGGGCCCACTCGGCATCTCGCTGGACGTCATCTCTCTGTTCTCGTTCATCCTGGTGCTCGGCATCCTCGTCGATGACGCCATCGTCGTCGGAGAAAGCGTCCACACCTGGCAGGAACGAACCGGCGAGCGGCTGCGCGGCGCGATCACCGGCGCGCAGCGCGTCGTGGTGCCGGTGATCTTCGGTGTCCTGACGACGGTGGCGGCGTTCTCTCCGATGCTCCTGCTCGAGGGACCGATGGGGCAGGTGTTCGGCGTACTGGCCGGGGTCACCGTCGCCTGTCTCGTCTTCTCACTGGTCGAGTCGCTGCTGATCCTTCCGGCGCACCTCGCTCACGGCAGCGGCGACGCCGGCCGGCCGCGCAGCGGACGCTGGGCCGCGCTGCAGGACCGCTTTGCGTCCGGCCTCGATGGCTTCATCCACGGCCCCTATCGCCGCGCCCTCGAACGCGTGCTGCCGTGGCGCTACCTGCTCGCAGCGTCCAGCGTGGCCGTCTTGCTGCTGTGCATTGCCACGATCAGCAGCGGACGCCTGCGCTTCTCGTTCTTCCCGCCCGTCGAAGCGGACGTCGTGACGGGGCTGGTGACGATGCCACAGGGGACGCCCGCCGATCGCACGGCGCTGGCCGCCCGTCAGCTCGTCGACGCTGCCGAGTTGCTGCGCGCCGAGCTCGACCCGGAGTACGCACCGGCCGGCGACAGCCTGATCGATCACATGATGGTGTCGGTCGGGGCCCAGCCGTTCCGGGAATCGGAGGCCAGCAGCAGCCCGGGCGGCGGGTCGGGCGTCAACACCAACGGAAGCCACCTCGCCGAAGTCGTCGTGGCGCTCGTCCCGTCCGAGCAGCGCGCCATCGGCACCGGGGAGATCGAGCGGCGGTGGCGCACGCTGACGGGCCCGGTCGCCGAAGCCGTGGAGGTTTCGTTCTTCTCGTCGATCTTCTCGCCCGGTGAGGCGATCAACCTGCAGCTCCAGAGCCCCAACATCAACCACCTCACGGACGCCGCGGATCGCCTGAAAGCAGAGCTCGGCCAGATTCCCGGCGTGCTCGACATCACGGATTCCTTCCGCGCCGGCAAGCGCGAGCTCGAGCTCGACATCCTGCCCGCCGCGGAGACACTCGGTCTCACGCAGAACGATCTGGCGCGCCAGGTGCGACAGGCGTTCTATGGCGAGGAAGTCCAGCGGGTGCAGCGCGGGCGCGATGACGTCCGCGTGATGGTGCGCTACCCGGAAGCCGAGCGGCGCTCGCTCGGGGACCTCGAGAACATGCGCATCCGCAGTCCCGAAGGCGCCGAGATCCCCTTCGCCAGCGTCGCCCGTGCGGAGTTCGGCCGCGGTTTCTCGACGATTCGCCGAACCGATCGCCAGCGCGTCGTCAACGTCACCGCCGACGTCGATCGCAGCGTGATCACGGAGGGAGAGGCGCTGGCCGCGCTACGAGAGGGTCCCCTCCCGGAGATCCTCTCGGACTACCCTGGGATGAGCCTTGCCCTCGAGGGTGGCCAGCGCGAACAGAGACGGACCGCCGCCGGTCTCTTTCGTTGGTACCCGGTGGCGTTGTTCGCGATCTACGCACTGCTCGCGGTCCCGCTGCGCTCCTACTTCCAGCCGCTGCTGATCATGTCCGTGATTCCGTTCGGGCTCGTCGGCGCCTTTGGCGGCCACCTGTTGATGGGCCGTGATCTCAGCATGATGTCGGTCATCGGCATCATCGCGCTCTCCGGCGTGGTCGTGAACGCGAGCCTGGTATTGGTGCACTTCGTCAATGGACGCCGCGAGGAGGGCATGCCCATCGGGCAAGCAGTCCGGCAGGCCTCGATCGAACGATTCCGGCCGATCGTCCTGACCGCCGCCACCACCTTCGTCGGACTCTCGCCGTTGCTGATCGAGCGCAGCGTACAGGCGCAGTTCCTGGTCCCGATGGCGATCTCGATCGCATTCGGCGTGCTCTTCTCCGCTGCGATCACGCTGTTCGTCGTGCCGAGCGGGTATCTGATCCTCGAGGATCTGCGGGGGCTCCCGGAGCACCTGCGCGCGTGGGCGGCCGCACGACGCGCCCGCCGCACCGCGTCGGAACGTCCGTCTCCGGAACGACCGGGCGCCCCGGCCGGCGTCGGCGCCCTCCGCCGGAACCGCGACACACCGGGATAGCCCGCAGCAGCGCGACGGCGGCCGCTTCGCGTACCTTGTGCGCATGCCGATCGACCTGCGCGCCCTCGTCGACCCCGCGCACACCGCGCTCGTCACGCAGGAACTGCAACGGGGCGTCGTCGGCGATCTGTCGCAGCTGCCGGCGCTCGCGGAGGCGGCCCGCACGGCCATCCCGAACGCCGCCGCGCTCGCCGACGCCGCCCGCGCGGCCGGGGTATCCGTCGTACACTGCACCGCCGAACGCCGAGCCGACGGCCGCGGCGCCAACACCAACGCGCGGATCTTCCAGTACATGGCGAAGGCGCCGGTGACCCTGCTCCCCGGCTCCCCCGCCGCGGAGCTGGTGCCGGAACTCCGCATCGACGAGCGCGACCTCGTGCTCTCGCGCCTGCACGGCCTCTCGGCGTTCCAGGGCACTGAGCTCGACTTCGTGCTGCGTAACCTCGGCGTGCGCACCGTCGTCGGCGTCGGCGTTTCGGTGAACGTGGCAATCCAGAATCTCGCGTTCGATGCCGTCAATGCCGGCTACCAGGTCGTGCTCCCGCGCGATGCCGTCGCCGGCTTTCCGCCCGAGTACGTCGACATGGTCTTCGCCCACACGCTCGGCGCCATCGCGACGCTCGTCACGACGGCGGAGCTGCTCGACGCCTGGCGGCGGTAGCGATCGACGGGGAATCCGGAACGCGATCGACGTGCGCCACCCAAGCGCGTTCGCTGACCCACCACACCGCAGCCCCGAGACCGAACGCGAGCGAGAGATTCGCGCCGATCCAGGCCGCCCGCCACGGGAACCAGACCGGCGCCGGACTGCCGAACAGCCACGTGCCCGCGCCGACCAACGCACAGAACAGCGCGAGCGCGCCGGCCGCGGTCAGCAGCAGGCCGCGGCCGAGGCGGACCGAGTCCGCGCGTGGCTCGCAGCCGCAACGAAGCGCGACGGGGCCCCAAGAACCGGGCGGGCGTACGCGCCGATAGAACGCATCGAGGTGTCCGGTCGGCTCCGGGCGACCGAAGCATGCCAGCGCGATGGCGACGCCGCTGGTGGCCGCGGCCATCACGAGCAGCCGGATGCCCTCGTCGACGACGATCGCCAGCAGCAGCGGCGCCAGCAGCAGAGAGGCGGCAATGGCCGACAGCTCCGCGAGCGCCGTCATGCGCCACCACAGCCAGCGCAGCAGCAGCGGCACGCCCATCCCGGCACCGAGCAGCAGCGTGGCCTGCCACGCGGTCTGGATCGAGCCGATCCGCGTCAACACCGCGAGTGACAGCACCAGGATGCCGAGCGTCGACGCACGGGCGACCCAGACCAACCGCCGCGGCTCCGGCTCGCGCCCGCGGATCGCGCGGCACCAGACGCGTCCATAGAGATCGTGCGTCCAGTACGACGCACCCCAGTTGAGGTGCGTGTCGAGCGTGGACGCCAGCGCCGCGAGCATGCCGGTGAGCATCAACCCGCGCGCGCCCGCGGGCAGGAAGCGGGCGATCCCGTCCACGAAGGTCGCTTCGCGGCGTGCGACGTCGGCCCCAGCGTCCGTTGCTGCCGGCAGCAGGACGAGCAAGGAAAGGCCGATGGCGATCCACAGCAGCGAGCGCAGGACGATCTGGGCGACCGCGAACACCAGTGCGGCCCGCCTGGCATCGGCCTCGCTGCGACACGCCATCGCGCGCTGCGCCAGGTAACCGGTGCCGTCGGCGTTCATCTGCGCGATCCACTGTACGGCGATCACCACGACCGCGACGCCACCGATCTCGTGCGCGCGAGACGGCGTGAACGCGAGCAATCCGCTGGCGGCATCGGCGCCGTACAGCATCGAGAGTCGCTCCGGCAGCGCTCCGAGACCGCCGACCTCCTGGACCACGAGGACGGCGTAGATCGCGGTGCCGAGCATCGCAATCGCGAACTGCGCGACATCGGTATCGACGACTGCGCGCAGGCCGCCGGTGGCGGAGTAGAGCGCCGTCACGGCGAAGATCGCGGCGAGTGACAGCCAGTTGTTGGCGCTCGCGGTGAGGACGAGCTCGGGATCGCCGATCGTCGCCGTCAGCGAAACGCCGGCCCACGCGGCGAAGTGCCGAGCAGCGGAAAACAGGGACGCCGGCAGCCACTGGTCCCACGGCAGGAACGGCTCGGCGACGCGCGTGGCCGCCAGCAGCACCATCGCGAGCACTGCGCAGTTGAAGACGGTGCCGAAGTAGACCGCCTTCGCGACGCGCAGCGCCAGCGCCCAGCGCGAGCCGTAGCGAAGCTCCGCCAGCTCGGCGTCGGTCAGGATCGCCGCCCGGCGCCAACAGCCGGCGAGCACGAAGCCGAGCAACAAGAACGCCAGCGCATAGATCCACAGCCGCCAGAGCGCGAAGACGCCGGCCGTCGCGATCAGGCCGGTCACCAGCAGCGGCGTGTCGGCAGCGAACTGCGTCGCCGCCATGCTGAGGCCGGCCTTCCAGCCCGGCAACGTCCGGCCGGCGAGGAAGTAGTCCTCCAGTCCGCGACCCGCCGCCGCGCGGTTGCGCAGCCCGGCGAACGCACACCACAGCACGAAGCCACCGAGCAGTGCGAGGTCGATGGGAGCGAGCATCGGGACTGCGGATCGTGGTCGCTTCTGGGGGCGGCGTCAAATCAGGAGCGGAAGGGCGGCCGTCGAGTGACGAACGAAACCGCACCGTTCGACGAAAGCAGGTCAGGGGCTGCGGAAGAACGGCGCGCGGCGGCGCACCGGGTCGAGCAGCGAGAAGTCGGTCGGGGGGACCTCGTAGCCGAGCGGATAGGGCGCGCGCGGCGGGTGGCCGAGGGCTCCGAGCACCCGGACATCGCGGTAGTAGGCGGCGTAGGTGAGGAAGCACAGCGCCGGCAGGCAGCCCGGCGCCTTCTTGGCGAGGGCGGCGAGCGCGGCTTGGCGGGCCGCGGGCTCGAGGTCGGCGAACGAGCCGGCGCCGTGTTGCTCCGCGAGATCCGCGAGCTGCACGAGCGTCTCCGCCAGAACCGATGCGAGCGCAGGATTCTCCGCGGCTTCGCCAGCGACTGCATCGGCGAGGCCGAGCGAGCCGGCGCCCGGCAGATCGACATCCGAGCGCGGCGGCACGAGTTCGTCGAGCAGCGCGGAGAGCAGGCGCTGTTGTGTGGAATCCAGTGCCGCGGCCGCGGCAGGACGTTCTGCCATGTCGAGATCGTCTCCGGTCAATCGAACAGGTTACCGAGGTTCTTTTCGATCCGATCCGCGATGTACAACGCGAGGCCCTGGATCGTACAGGTCGGGTTCACGGCACCCGCGGTCACGAAGACGCTGCCGTCGATGATGAACAGGTTGCGCACGTCGTGCGCGCGGCCCCACTCGTTGACCACCGAGCGCGCGGGATCGGTGCCCATCCGCGCGGTGCCCATCAGGTGCCAGCCTGCGAGCCGCAGCGGAGCCTCGACGAAGGTGCTGCGCGCTCCGGCCGCCAGTAGCGCGTCCTGCGCACGCGCGACGCCGTAGTCGAGCATGCGCCGGCTGTTGTCGCTGAGTCGGTACTCGATCTTCGGCGCCGGAATCCCGTGGCCATCGGTGAGCTCCGGATCGAGCACCACGCGATTGTGTTCCTCCGGCAGGTCCTCGCAAATCGCGATCAGGCCCGCCATCCGGTCGATGACTTCGCCGAAGGCTCGGTGGTGATCGGCTCCCCACGGAACGCGCCCGCTGGCGACGCCCCAGAGCGCCGTCGTCACCGGGCCGAAGCCGCGCAGCAGCTCGTACGAGAAGCCGCGGACGAAGCCGCGCGCGCGGTCCGTCTCGTAGAACTCGTGGCTCATCAGCCCGCAGCCGGTCGGCCCCTGGTAGCCATCGAGCGATTCGTCGAAGATGCCCATGACCATACCGTACGGATGGAACATCAGGTTCCGGCCGACGAGCCCGCTGCGGTTGGCGAGGCCATCCGGGAACTGCGGCGAGCGCGAGTTCAGCAGCAGCCGCGGCGTGCCGACGCCGTTGCACGCGAGCACGACGATCTCGGCGCGCTGCCGGCGCTCCACGCCGTTTGCGTCGTAGTAGAGGACGCCATCCGCGAGGCCGTCGGGACGAACGGTGATCTC
>CAYOHN010000004.1:0-3783 GCA_964403735.1 uncultured Spirochaetales bacterium
GATGCAGATCCCGATCGGCGTCGAGGCGGATCACGCCGGCGTCATCGATCTCATTACGATGGAGGCCGTCCGCTTCGATGGGGAACAGGGCGAGAACATCGTCCGGGAGCCGATTCCGGCGGAGCTGCAGGACGAGGCGAACGTCGCCCGCGAGACGATGCTCGATGCCGTCTCGATGTTCTCCGACGAGCTCACCGAAGCCATCCTCGACGGCAACGTCACCGAGGAGCTGATTCACGACGCGGTGCGCCGGGGCACGCTGTCCCGGGAGCTCACGCCGGTGTTCATGGGCTCGGCCTACAAGAACAAGGGCGTGCAGCTGCTGCTCGACGCCGTCGTGCGCTACCTGCCCGATCCGACCCAGGTCGAGAACACCGCCGTCGACCTCTCCGCCGACGAAGCCCCGCTCGTGCTGGCCACCGACCCGCAGAAGCCCCTGGTGTGCCTGGCCTTCAAGCTCGAGGAAGGGCGCTACGGACAGCTCACCTACACCCGCGTGTACCAGGGCGCGCTGGCCAAGGGCGGCACCATCATCAACGCCCGAACCCGCAAGAAACACAAGGTCGGGCGTCTCGTGCGGATGCATGCCGACTCGATGGAAGACATCGATTCGGCGGGCGCCGGCGACATCGTCGCGCTGTTCGGCATCGAGTGCGCGTCGGGCGACACCTTCACGGACGGCACCATCGACGTCGCGATGAGTTCCATGCACGTGCCGGCGCCGGTGGTCTCGATCGCAGTCAAGCCGAAGGACAACAAGGCCTCCGACAACATGGGCAAGGCGATCGGTCGCTTCGTCCGCGAGGACCCCACCTTCCGCGCCCACGTCGATCGCGAGAGCAACGAGACCATCCTTTCCGGAATGGGCGAGCTGCACCTCGACGTCTACATCGAGCGCATGAAGCGCGAGTACAACGTGGAGGTCGAGACCGGTGCGCCGCAGGTCGCGTACCGCGAAGCCCTCTCGCAGCGGGCCGATTTCAACTACACGCACAAGAAGCAGACCGGCGGCTCGGGCCAGTACGGCAAAGTCGCCGGATACATCGAGCCGCTTCCCGAGGGCGATGAGCGGGACTTCGAGTTCGTCAACGAGATCCGCGGCGGGGCGATCCCGACCGAGTACATCTCGGCGGTCGAGAAGGGCTTCGCGGGCGCGCTCGAGAAGGGCCGCCTGATCGGCTTCCCGATCATCGGCGTGCGTGTCGTCATCAACGACGGCGCGGCACACGCCGTCGACTCGTCGGAGATGGCGTTCGTCGCCGCGGCGCGCGGCGCCTTCCGGTCCTGCTACGGCGCGTCCAAGCCGATCATCCTCGAGCCGGTGATGAAGCTGGCGGTCGAGGGGCCGGCGGAGTTCCAGGGCGCGGCGCTGAAGACCATCATGCAGCGCCGCGGCACGGTGATCGGCACCACCGAGGAGAGCGGCTTCTGCCTCGTCGAGGCGGAGGTCCCGCTGGCCGAAATGTTCGGCTACGCGACGGACCTGCGCTCCCAGACGCAGGGCAAGGCCGAGTTCACGATGGAGTTTGCGCGCTATCTCCCGTGTCCGTCCGAGACGACCAAAGAGCTGCTCGAGAAGTACGCCGACCGACGCAAGATCGAGGATGACTGAGCGTGGAGGGATCCATGATTCGCCGCTTCCTGAACGCCCGCTCCCCCCTCCGGCTGCTCGAGAAGGGCCTCCATGGCGGCCTCGGTCGGGGCCACCTGGGTCTGGTGCTCGCTGGTCACGGCGTCGGCAAGTCCTCGTTCGTCGTGGACGTGGCACTCGACGAGCTGCTGCACGGCAAGCCCGTGCTGCACATCGCGCTCGATCACACGGTCCAGCACGTCCGCGCGCACTACGACACGGTATTCGAAGAGCTCGTTGCGACGACGCACCTCGAAAACGCTCCGGCCGTGCGCACCGAACTCGATCGACTGCGCCGGATCCGCGTCTACCCGGCCAGCGCCTTCGACGCGAAGCGTCTCGGTGAGGCTCTCGAGCTCGAACGCGAGGCCGGTGGTCAGCCCGAGCTGATCGTCGTCGACGGGCTCGACCTCGAGACCCATGCGCGCGAGGACTTCGAGCAGTGGGTCGCGCTGGCTCGCCGGATGAACGTGGAAATCTGGGTCACCGGCAACGCGTCCGGCGAGCGAATCGACGCGCTTCCGGCTGCGCTGCAGCCGTTCGAGGATCTGTTCAGCGTGATCCTGACGCTCGAGCCGGGCCCCGACGCCGTGGCACTCCGTGCGCTGAAGGACCACGGCAACCCGGATGTCTCGGCGCTGCACGTCGCGCTCGATCCGAAGACGCTGCTGCTCGTCCGCTCCTGACGCGCGGCGCTCGCCGCTCGTCAGATTCCCAGCAAGCGCCCGACGAGGCCCTCACGTAGCTCACGGCGTACGTCACTGTAGACGACGGCGTCGCCGCCCGCGTTCGAACGGGACCGCTTCGCGCTCTTTTTTGCCGCCAGCTTCTTGGGCGCGGCCGGCTTGCCCGGCGCCTTCTTGGCCGGGGCGGGCTTTCCGGGAGCCTGCTTCGGCGAGGGCTTCTTGGCGGCGGTCGCCTTCTTCTTGGCCACTGCCTTCTTCTTGGCAGTCTTCTTCGCTGCGGGCCGCCTCTGGGCACGCTTTGCAGGGGCCATTCGGGTATTCTCCTGTTGAGTTGGCACTACAGCCACGCGCAATCTAATACGCGACGCGCTGCGCAGCCACACGCTTCAGTCGTTCTTCTTCAAGCCTCGAAGCTCCGCGAGTTTGTCTCGCCACGGTGCGCGGATCGCGATCGCTTCCGACGGGAGGAAGCCGAGCTCCTCGCTGATGCGCGCGATCTCGCTGCTCTCGAGCGACGAGATCTGCCCGTCGGCCGCCGCGACGGCATAGAGGCACTCGACGAGCTTGACGCGCTCCTCACGCTCCGAGAGCCGGCGGAACTCCCGCGTGACGACGTAGTTCTCGGTGCCGCCGAGCAGTCGCGCCTGGCTCTTCGCGATCTCGACGGCGAGCGCCGTTTCCTCGGGTGCCAGGCCCGCGACGTCGGCCACGGCCTGCTCCATCGCCCGGGTCTCGATCTCGGTGATGCGCAGGTCCGCGTGCGCGACGCGCGCCAGCACATAGGCGAACGCGGCGAGAAAGCGGGCGCGCTCGGCGGGGAGCTGCTCGAGGCGCGCGGCGATGCGGCGCAGCGTCTCGGTCTCCGAGGTGTCGCTGCGGGCATCGTCGTCGACACCGAAGAAACGCAACAGGAACGAGAAGATCGGGGTCGCCATCTCGGGAACATAGGGCTCGCGCCCCGCTGCTCGCTATCGTCTCGCGGCCGCTGCCGGAAGGCGAGGGTACGGAGGCGACCGCATGTCCCGGTGGACTCGATCCGACGACGAGATTCTCGCCGCGATGGCGGCGCATCCCATCCTGATCGAGCGGCCGATCCTGGTGCGCGGCGCGCGCGCCGTCGTCGGCCGACCGCCGGAGCGGGTGCTCGACTTGCTGTAGCCGCTCCCGCGGAGCACTCTCGCCGCCACCTCGCGCCCAGGAGCACGCCATGACGACGTCCGAGGATCCCGGCTCCGCCCCGTCGAACGCTCCGTCCGCTCGCGACACGTCCGGTGGGCCGCGCCGCCTCGCCGTGGTGACGGGCGCCTCGGCCGGGATCGGCCGCGCGTTCGCCGAGCGGCTCGCGCGCGACGCGTGGGATCTCGTGCTGGTCGCCCGGCGCCGCGAGCGACTCGACGAGCTGGCCGCGACGCTGCGGAAGGCGCATGCGCGCCGCATCGACGTGCTGACGGCGGATCTCGGCTCGTC
>CAYOHN010000004.1:3793-31700 GCA_964403735.1 uncultured Spirochaetales bacterium
CGGCTCGTCGGCGGGAGTGCGCGCGCTCGAAGCGCGGATCGCCGACGAGCCGACGCTCGAGTTGCTCGTCAACAACGCCGGGTTCGGGACCAGCGGGCCGTTTGCGGAGCTCGATCGCGACGCCGACGAGCAGGAGGTGCGCGTCAACGTGGTCGCGCTGCTGCGGCTCACGCATGCCGCCCTTGCGGCGTTTCGGCAGCGCGGCCACGGCAACGTCATCAACGTGTCGTCGCTGGCGGGCTTCCAGCCGGCGCCGTACAACGCGACGTACGGTGCCACGAAGGCTTTCGTCAACTCGTTCACGCAAGCGGTGAGCGAGGAGCTGCGCGGCAGCGGCGTGCGCATGCAGCTGCTGTGTCCGGGCTTCACGCGCACGGAGTTCCAGGAAGTCGCCGGCGCACGCACCGAAGATCTGCCCGAGTTCGCGTGGATGACGCCGGAGGCAGTGGTCGAGGCGTCGCTCGCCGGGTTGCGGCGCGGGGATCTGATCGTGATCCCGGGGGCGGGCAACAAGGTGCTCGGCGCCGTCCTGCGTTCGCTGCCGAGCTCGGCAGCCCGCCGCTTCGGCGCGGCGCTGATCCGCCGGACGATCGCAAAGGGCTGACGGTTCGCGATCAGTCGTTCGGCGACCGTCGTTCCGGAACCAGCGCGCGACCGCGCCGGCGGCCCGCTTGGCAGACGGCTCCCGGTGGCAGCCGCTGCACCTGACGCTGGTCCGCGATGCTCATGCCGTTCGTGCAAAGCCGGGCGCATGCAGCGCGAGCCAGCGCGCAGGCTCGCGGATCTCGGCAGAGGCGAAGGCCGGCGCGCACGCGGCGAGGTGGGCGCGGCCTGCCTCGCCTCCGAGCAGCTCCGCTAGACGCCAGGTTGCGTAAGCCTCATGGAGACGCATCCCGTTGCTCCGGTAGTGGTCGCGCGCCTCCTCGAGGCATGCGCGGGCGCGGTCGCTTCGCTTGTCACGGAGCGCCAGCGATGCCTCGATCAGGGCGGCTGCGGCGGTGGCGTCGGCGCGCTGCATCCGCCGCAGCGCGCGAGCCGTTCGAAGAGCCATCGCGAGAGCCGGGCCCACGTACGCGCGCCGCTCTCCGGCGAGCAGGGCGGCGCGGGCCCGGAGCTGGAGGGCGTCGCTCGCGAGCATACAGTGGCGCAGAAGGCCTGCTTCGCGGACGGCCGGCCATGCGGCCCGCAGTCGTTCGAGTGCGGCTTCGCCGTTGCCCTCGTAGAGGTCGCAGCAGGCCTGGATGCGCAGCGCGTAGAAGTGCTGCATCTGGAAGCCGCGACCGCCCCAGCGTTCGATCGCCGCGTGCGCGCCGTCCCGGGCGGCCGTCACCTCGCCGCGCGCGATCTCCCAGAAGGCGGCGAAGAGGCGGAACGTCACCTCGGCATAGCGGTCATCGAGTTCGACTGCCTCGCTGAGCGCCTGCGCGAGCCGGCGCCGTAGCTCAGCGATCTCGCCCAGCTCCTCGAGCGCGCGGAGCGCCGCCATCTGCGCCAGGTTGATCTCCCAGCGGGTGCCGCGACAGCGCTCCGCCAGGATCCTGGAGCCCCGATCGCAGCGGTCCAGCATCGACTGGAAGCGACCGCCCACGAAATCGTCCTGCGCCATCGAGATGGCGAGGACGCCGTTCAGGTAGGGATCGCCCGCCGTGGCGGCCATCCGCTCGGCGCGGCGCAGCATCGCGCGACCCCAGCGCGCCATGACGCCTCCCAGTGGCACCAGCGACGCGCCGACTACGCAAAGACTCGGGCCGGCCAGCAGGACGTCCCCGGCGCGGAGAGCCTCCACCAAACTGCGTACCGCGAAGCAGGCGCCCAGGGCAGGGTCCACGACGACGAGGCCCTTGGCCGCGCTCTGGCAGGCCTCGATGCGCAGCGCCGTCGCGCGGTCGAGGGGTACCGAGCGCGGGCGGAAGCGCGTGTAGTGCAGTGCGAGCGCGGGAAGCTGGCCGAGGGTGGCGGCGATCGCCGGGCGGCCCGCATCCGGGAACCGCAGTCCGTGCGCTTCGAGCAGCGGCCGTAGCACCCGGATGCCGCCCTCCAGGTGTCCGGCGACGAGGTATTGCTCGGCGGCGCGGCGCTGCAGCGACTCGGCCGTTTCCGCGTCGTCCGCGGTGGCCTCGGCCGCCGCCTCGAACGCCGCGGCAGCCTCGGCGCCGCGCCCCGCGTTGGCGAAGGCGGCGCCGAGCTTGGGAAACGTCTGCCGTCGATCGCACCCGTCTGGGTCGAGATCGAGGGCCGCCGCGTAGAAGCGCGAAGCCTGATCGAAGGCGAGTTGATCCGCAGCCTGGTCCCCGGCCCGCAAGCCGTAGTGCGCCGCCGCGACGTGCGCTCCGGCACCGCGATGGTGCTCGAAAAGGGCGCCGAGATCGCGGTTCCCGAGCCGCTCGAGCGCGTCCGCCAAACGCGCATGGTGTCGCCGTCGCTCTTCGGTGTCGAGACGGGCGTCGAGCACGTCGCGAATCTGGTCGTGGTAGACCTCGAGCCGGCTCGCGTCTCGGGAGGCGCCCACGCGTACGAGCTGTTCGTCTTCGAGGCGCCGGACCAGGTCGGGATCGACCGCGTCCAGGCCCAGGGTCGCGCGCGCGAGTTCACGGTCCACGGGCGCCCCGGCCACCGTCAGCACCTCGAGCAGCCGTCGGGCGATAGGAGGTAGCGTGGCGAGCCGCGCCTCGACCCGCGAGGCGATCGGATCGCTGCCGGCGGACGTGCTGGCGGGACCGGCGCGCAACAGCTCGGTCAGCAGGAACGGCGAGCCGCCCGAGGCGCGGCTCACGACATGCAGCGCGTCGGCTTCGAAGGACGCGTCGGCGAGCTGCGCGGCCAGCTCGTCGCACTCATCGCGGCTCAGCGGCCGAAGGGTCAGCCGCTCACATCGCCCCGGTGGGAGCACCTCGAGCAGTTTGTCGAGGCTCTGCAGCAGCGGGCTTTCGCCAAGGTCCTCGCTTCGGTAGGAAATCATCCACAGCAGGGGCGGCGCGTCTGGCTGGCGGAGCAGCTCCCGCAGCAGGGGTTCGCTGTCCGCGTCGCCCCACTGTAGATCGTCGATCCACACGACCAGCCGCCGGCGATCGGCAAGGCGGGCGAGCAGGTCTCGCAGGGCGGAGAACCCGCGGCGCCGGAACTCGAACGCGTCCCCGCTGATGCCGCTCTCGGCGGCCAGCGACGGGAACGCGATCCGCGAGAGCACCGGGAACAGCGTGCGGAGGGCAGCGAGGTGCCGCGGCGCCAGCTCGCGAAGCTCGTCCACGGGCAGCGAGGCGAGGTAGCGGCTCAGCTCGTCCACCACTTCGTCGAGGGCCTCGAACGGAACCCGTTCGTGGGGATAACAGCGTGAGCGGAGCACCAGGGCACCCGTAGCGTCGAGTTGCCTTGCGAAACGCTCGAGCAACGCGGTCTTGCCGATGCCGGAAGGGCCTTGCACGACGGCCACGGCCACCTCGCCACGCTGCGCGACCGCGGAGACACGCTGGAGCTGCGCCTGCTCGGCGCGCCTGCCGACGAAGGGCGGCTCGCGCACGGGCGCAAGAGGCGGAGCGGACGACGTGGCCCCCGGCACGGCGAGGATCGCGAGCGACGCGGCCGCGTCGGGCCGCCGCTGCGGGTCCGACGCGAGCAGCGCGAGGGCGAGCGCAGACAGATCGGTCGCGCAGCCCGGCGCAACGACGTCGGGCGGCGCTGGCGCGAAGCGCCCTCGGTCGAGCAGCTCCACCGGGCTCGCGTCTGCGAAGGGCGAGCGCTCGGCCAGCGCCTCGTACAAGAGGACTCCGAACGAGTACCAATCGGCGGCGGTCGTGAGCCGATGCCCGTATGCCTGCTCCGGGGCCATGTAGGCGATCGTTCCGACCAGTGACCCCACCTGGCTGCGCCGCGCCAGATCATTTTCGAGCTGGCCGACCAGGCCGAAGTCGAGCAGCACGACCCGGCCGCCCGGCTCCACCAGCACGTTGGACGGCTTGAGGTCCCGGTGCACCTTGCCCGCGCGATGCAGTACGTCGATGGCCAGCGCGAGCTGGCGGAAGCTGCCGCGTACCGCCGCCTCGCGGGCTGCGAGGCGCTCTTCGGGCGGGGCCCGAGCCGCTTTCCGGTCGATGTAGTCGGTGATGGGAAGCCCGTCCTGCACCCGCTCCATGGTGAAGAACCCTCGGTCGCCCTCCACCACCAGCTCGTAGAGTCGCACCAGGTTCGGGTGGTTCAGGCCGGCGAGCGCGCGGAACTCGCTCTTCAGTCGATAGAGGTCGTCGGGCTCCGCGCCGCGCAACGTCTTCAGGGCGAGCGGGCGCTGGAGGTCGCGATCGAAGGCCTCGTACACCGTGCCCATCGCGCCGCGGCCCAGCTCGGCGCCCAGCTCGTAGCGGCCGGCGAGTAGCGCCGGCTCGGGAACCGTGTCTCCCATGGCGCTCCTCGAGCGACGGCCCCGTCGCAAAACGGCTCGGGCGCCCCACGCCCGGAGGGCGGATTCTACGAGAGCCGTCCCGGCTTCGCTCCCCGTTGTCGCTCCCCGTTGCAACTGCGTTCCGATTCCTCCCGAGCCGGTGTAGACTTTGCGAGGGGTTTGAATAGGAGACTCGACATGGCGAAGTGTGTACTCCTTCGGATCGTCTCGGACCTGGTCGGCGATCCGGCGTTGCGACAGCACTTCGATCAGTCGCCGGAGACGTTCCTGAAAAATTACGATCCGCTGCCGGAGCCTCAGCGCAGCGCTCTGTTCACGATGGACCGGCAGAAGATCGGCGCGGCGATCACGGCGGAGCTCATGGGTTTCGACGTCGACGAGACCGAGTTCCCGCCGTGCAGCGAGGAGTATCTTCCCGAGGGCAGCGTCGATCCCCTGTATCCCGATCCGAAGCCCTCGATCTTCCGCTTCCGACCGAAACACGTGAAGCTGAGCGACCTCTCCGAACCGAAGTTCGAGCTGATCGTGACGGGACAGTCCTTTGCGCCGGGTGCGACGTTGGAGATCCAGAAGAAGGTGGGCGGGGACACGGCGCCGAAGCTCGGCGTGTCCTACACACTTCTAGGAACGTACCGTTGCTCGCGCATCTACGCGATCGTGGGGCCGCCGCCGGGACAAACGCCGGCCATTCCGCCCGGCGCCTACGTCGTGAAGGTCATCAACAGCAAGGGCAAGCCCAACGAGCTTCCCATCCAAGCGCCCAGCGACCTCACGATCGTTGCGTAGCGCGCCGCTGCCGGACCTGGCGGCGGCAGTCGCTGGCGTGCTTCCGGATCTGCAATCGACCCTGCTGAGCGAGCGGGCGCGCGAGGCGGTGACCGACATCGTGGACGCGTTGCCCTGCCTCACGCGCCAGTTCGGCTTCGAGTGCCGACTTGCGGCCGACGACGACGTGGTCGACTTCGGCCTGGCGGTGTCGGCCGCCGACGGCGGGCGCGAAGCCCTCGTGGGCCGCACCGGGGACCCCGTGCTGCTTCACGCCGTCGAGAAGGAAGAGGGCTGGCGGCGCTTGTGCGCGTTCGCGGAGGCGTGGTGCGACCCGGCGGCGCTGCTGCACGCCTGGTCTCCCTTCGTCGGGCTCGAGTTCGACGCCGCGGCGGCCGCGCAGAGCGTTCCGATTCCGTCCGTCTTCGTGGCTCTCGACGCGCCGCTCGGGGGCGACGGGTTCTCTCGCCCGCAGCTCGAAGCGGCCCGGCAGGCGGCGGCCCTGCTGCGGGACGGTCTCTCGCCCGCGCTCGCCGACGCGCTCACGGCTTGCTTCGACGCGCTCCCGCCGGGCGGGCAGGTGCTCCACGTCGGCGCCATGCTCGGCCGCGCCCAGGAGGGCCTACGGGTCTCGCTGGCGTTGCCCGCGACGGAGCTGACGGACACCCTGTCGCGGCTCGGCGGCGCGGCGGTGCTCCCGTCGCTGCACGCAGCGCAGGCGGCACTGCCCAGGCGCTTCTTCACGATGCAGATCGACGTCGACCTGCTACCGGCCTTCTCGCCGCGCGTCGGCGTTGGACTGCGCCCGGCGCGAATCGAGCGCGCCGACTGGGCCGCGCTCCTCGCGGAATTGGTCGCGCTCGGCTGGGCGAGCGAGGCGAAGGCAGCGGCGCTGCTCGACTGGATCGGCGTCGGCCGCGCGGTGCGCGCGGGCGCGACCGGGGGCTGGGAGACATGCCACCGCGATCTCAGCCACGTGAAGCTGGTCTGCGCGCCCGGCCGCAAGGTCGCGGCCAAGGTCTACTTCGGAGTCACGTTGTCCCCAGCGTTGTTCCGCAGCAGCCACGGCCAGCGCCAGTGAACTTGCAGCCACTCGACGAAGCGCGCGAGCCCGCCCTGCGCCGGCGGTGGCAGACACGCCGGCGCGACGGCCCGGGACGAGTCGAGCCGCGTTCCGGACGCCGTGAGGTTCGCCAGTGAGTCGACCGGCTGACCGTCCAGCAACCGTTCCCTGACCTGCGCGACGCTCGCGTTCGGGCAGCGAGCCTTCACCAGCGCCGCGACGCCCGCTGCGTGCGGCGCCGCCAGCGATGTGGAGGTGCCCGATTTTGCCTGGCAGGTGGCGCCTCGGATCGTGGACACGATGTCGTACCCGGGCGCGCCCAGGTGGACTGTCGCCTCGCCGAAGTTGGCGCTGGGCGCGAGGGCGTCGTCAGCATCCGTCGCGGTGACACAGACCACGTTCGGAAGCCTGAAGGAACATGGGTAGCTGACGTTGTCGTCGAGGTTCTGGCCGTCCTGTCCCGCCGCCGCCACCACCAGCAGCCCCGCGGCGTCCTGCAGCTCTTTCAGCAGCGCCTCGTTCCAAGTCGTGGAGCCGCTCAGGTTCACGATATCCGCGCCGACGCCGACGGCGTAGTCGAGCGCGAGCACCACTTCGCCGACGTGGGCCACGCCGGTCTCGCCGGCCACCTTCAGCGGCAGCAAGCGGATGTCCGCCGCCACCCCCGGCAGGCAGCTCTGCTCCCCATGCCGCGCGCCGATCACGCCCGCCACCTGCGTGCCGTGATCCCGCTGGTCCTCGATGTCCGCCGAGCCGAGTCCGGTGTTCGCGTTCTCGCCCAGCCCCGCCCAGCTCCAGCCTTCGACATCGTCCACGTACCCGTTCTCGTCATCGTCCCAGTTCGGATTACCGTTCCCTTCGGCCGGATTCCACCAGAGCTGCCCGGCGAAGCTCGGGTGCGCGGTCTCCACGCCGGAGTCGATCACGGCGACCGTCACCGCGGTGCTTCCTTTCGTGATCGACCAGGCCTCCGGCGCCCGGATCTGCGCGAGTCCCCACGGCAGGCCGGTGACGGCATCCGGGTTCGAGCCCTGCGCGAAGAAATAGCGGTGGTTCGGTTCCACGGTCTGGAACAGATCCGGTCGCTCCAGCAGCCTGGTCGCGGCTTCCTGCAGCGCCCGGTCGCCCGATTCCGACCGGAGCTGGACGATGGCGACGCGGATGCGCTCCGCGCGCCGGAGTTCGACGAGGCCGAAGTGCTGGAAGAAGCGTTGCCGGCTGCGCTCCGCCCGCTCCGAGAGTGCGAGCGTCGAGGGCATGGGAGCCAGGTGGACCAGGAGCTGACGTTCGCTGTGCGGGTACTCGAGGTCGAGTGGGCCCGTCGAGCGTCCGCTGGCAGGTTGCGCCGCGGCGACGAGCGGCTGGATCGACGAGGTTGCCGCCAGAGCGAGCGCCAGCAGTGCCGGTCGCGCCGCGCCCGTCCGGTAGCGCTCAAGCCCGGTCGCCACGCTGCATCCCGAATTCCCGGATCAGGTCGTAGAGGTGCGAGCGGGCGAGGCCGAGGCGGCGCGCCGCCTCGGCGACGTTCCAACCGCAGCTCTGGAGCGTCTTGGCGAGGATCTCGGCCTGGAAGAGGCGGGTGGCGTGGCGGAAGCTCAGCGCCTCGGACTCTGCCGGCGAGGGGCCCCGTGCCTGCTCGGGGAACAGGTGCTCGGGCTCGATGCGCTCGCTGCCCCGTCCAGCCGCACGGATCGCCGCCGCCTCCACCGCGTGTTCGAGCTCGCGGACGTTGCCGGGCCATTCCGTCGCCAGGATGGCGCGCAGGGCGGCGCGGCTCGGCGCCAGCGCGGGAAGCCCGTGGCGCCGACACGCCGCGCCGGCAAACTGTTCGGCGAGGTCGACGAGATCCTCGCGTCGCTCCGCCAGGCCGGGGAGCTGGATCGGCAGAACGTGCAGACGGTAGAACAGGTCGTCGCGGAAGCGGCGCTCGCGCACGGCTCCGCGCAGATCGGCGTTCGAGGCGGCGATCACGCGCACGTCGGCCGTGCCAGGCGTGGTCGCCCCCAACGGGTAGTACGTGCGCGACTGCAGCAGCTGCAATAGCTTCGCCTGGGCGGCCATCGGGATCTCGCTCACCTCGTCGAGGAAGAGCGTCCCGCCCTCGGCGGCGGCCACCTTTCCGGGCTGGTTGCGGCGCGCCTCGGAATGGCTGCCCGCCAAGGCGCCGAACAGTTCGCTCTCGATCAACGTCTCGGGCAGGGCCGCGCAGTTGAGCTCGACGAAGGGCCCTGTTGCGCGGGGGCTGTTCGCGTGGATCGCACGCGCCAGCAAGCTCTTGCCACTGCCGGTGGGGCCGATGATCAGCACGCTGACGTCGAGCGGCGCCGCCAGCATGGCCTGCTCGAGCGGAGCCGCGAGGGCCGCGCTGCGCCCGCTGAAGCCGTTCAGCCGGTAGCGTCGGCGCAGATCGCGCAAAGGATCCGACGCCCGCGCCGCGCGTGCGCGGGCGAGGATGCGCTCCGCAAAGGGGGCAAGGTGCCGACTCAGCGCCTCGATGCAGGTGCGCTCTTCCTCGCGGAACGTCCCCGAGTGGCCCTGCAGGTACACCACTCCGCGTCCGTCCTCGCCGCCGAGCGGCGCGCACAGCACCGCCTCGATGCCCCGCGCCTGGATGCTCGGCCGCGCGCTGAAACGCTCGTCGACGAGCGCCGAGCGGGTGAGCACGGTGCGTCCGGTCGCCAGCGCTTCGGCCATGATCCCGCGGGACACGTTCGCGCGGATCTGCTCTACCTGCTCCGGGGTGCAGGCGCGGGCGATCCAGAGCACGCTCTCCTCCGCCGGCTCCTCGTCCGGATCCCGCAGCTCGAGATAGCCGGAATGCGCGCCCGTAGCCGCCACGAGCAGCGACAGGGCCTCCTCGAGAAAGGGCTCGACGCGCTCCTGTTCGCCGAGACCGAGGAGCGCGAGGTAGAGGTCGCGCTCCTTGCAGACCCGTTCGAGCTCGTCTGAGACCATCATCCACGACCTCATGACAGCGCCCGGCAGCTCTCACCGACCTTACCCCAGAAATCCGGCACCGCCGAATGTCGGTGTCGCTCGGCGCGTGCACGGCGCCTCGACGCGCTGCGCGGCAGATCGGCACTGCGATCGACCGGATCGCCTTCCCAGCCGATCGCGAACACCTGGCATGTCCCCGTGAAGCCCTTGAGCGACAACCATCGCTCCTCGTCGACACGAACGGCAGTCGCTGGATCCAGCTGCTCGAGCATGCGCGCCGACACCAGGATTTCACCGGCCCCCGCCGAGTCGGCGATCCGCGACGAGAGGATGACGTTGCCGCCGAAGTATCCAGAGTCGACGCGCAGTGCGGAACCGGCGTGGAGGCCGATCCGCACCTCGACCCCGCTGAGAATCGACTCCCGCCGAAGCTCCCGCTGAATCCCCACCGCACACGTGAGTGCCGCGCGAGGCGCGTCGAAGGCCAGCAGCACGCCGTCGCCGCGCAGCTCCACCTGACGTCCGCCGCAGCGCCGCGTCCAGCCCGCGACGAACTCGTGGTACGCGCCGATCACGGCCCACGCCGCGAGATCGCCGAGCCGCTCGGTGAGTTCGGTGGAGCGCACTACGTCGCAGAACAGGAGCGTGACCTCGAGTGCCTCGGGTCGGGCGCTCGGGTCGCGGGCGTCGGTGCGGCGGAGGAAGCTTCGTGCGAGTTGGATCAGGCTCATGGTCGAGAGCAGAAGCAACGACCGTACCAGCCGGTTGCGGTCGTCGTGACGGGCCGTGGCGCGTCCTTGACCGCGCGGTGTCCTCCCACGAGACAATTCTTGCGAGGGGGTCGGTCCACCCGAGTGGACACAGGCGAGCACATTCGTGACCAGGCGCTCAGGACCTCGTTCCCTCGTGTAGACCTCGTGATCGAGATCCTGGAGGACGAGCTGGGATCCGTCCTCGCGACGGCGCTTCGCGCCGCCTTGTCGCGGCTCCCGCTCAGGATCAACGAGGCCGTTCGCGCGATCCCCGATCGATGGTTGCCGGGCGGCTGACTGGCGAACGGCGGACGGTCCGCGATCACTCGTTCGGCGACCGTCGAGGAGCGAGTCCGCCGATCCGGGCGCGCAGCGCAGCGCTCTCCGGGTCGTCGGGGAACGCATCGACGAAGGTCCGGGCGTAGCGTGACGTCTCTTCGTGTCGGCCGGCTTGGAGCGAGAGCATCGCGAGCGACAGCAGGAGGTCGCGGTCGCCCGGTCGGGTCTCATGGGCCGCGCTTAGGATTCCGAGCGCGCGCTCGGTCTCGCCCGCGTCGTGGAGCGCGATGCCGAGGACATACGCGTAGCGCGGGTCTTCCGGGGCGAGCGCGCTCGCGCGCTCGAGCTCGACCAGGGCTTCCCCGCGGCGTCCGGTGCGGACGAGGGTCAGGCCGAGCGCATGATGCAGCTCCGCGGAGTCGGGCGCCGTCTCGAGTGCGCTCCGGAGCCGGGCTTCGGCGGCGTCCTCGCGACCCTCGGCGCGATCGAGATCGGCGAGGTTCGCGGCGGCCGGCACGAACCACGGCGCCAGCCGGAGCGCCGTCTCGTAGGCGCGACGGGCTTCGCGCGGCTCGCCGAGCGCGAGGTGGAGCAGCGCCAGGTTCACGTGTGACTCCGGGCGATCGGACTGCGCGAGTTGTGCAGCGCGGTATTCTGCGAGGCCATCGGCGAGCGCGACGCGGTCGGCCGGGCGCCAGAGCGAAGGCGGAACGTCGGCGAGCGCGCGCGCGGCCTCGATGCGCAGCGCGCGAAGCGGGTCGCGCAGCAGCGGCTGGATCGCGGTGAGCCGTGCGGCGGGCTCGACGCGGTCGGCGGCTTCGAGCGCGCCGAGCCGGACGAGCGGCTCCGGATCGGCGGCCACGCGGCGCAGCGTGTCGGTCTCCGGTCGCGCGATCAACGACAGCGCGGTGGCGCGGGCGATGGCCGGCGTCGTGGGGTCCGTCGCCAGCGCCGCCAACGTCCGATCGGCGCCGAGCGCGCCGCGGCGTCCGGCCGCGAGCGCCGTGCCGAAGTGCGGCGTCCGGCGGCGGCCGTCCGGGAACCAGCGCGCGACGGTGTCGGCGGCCCATTCCGCGGACTGCTCGCGATGGCAATCGTTGCAGGTGTTCGGAGTCCCGATCGACACCGATAGGTCCGGGCGCGGCACACGGAACGAGTGGTCGCGGCGCACGTCGACGACCATGTAGGTGCGCGCCGGCATGTGACACGACACGCACTGCGCGCCTGTCGAACCCGTCGCGTGCCGATGGTGCGCCGGGACGTCGAAGACGTCGCTGCGATGGCAGGAGCTACACACGTCGTTGCCCTCGGCTCGCAGCGAGAGCGAGTGGGGATCGTGGCAGTCGCTGCACGTGACGCCGGCGGCGTGCATCCGGCTCTGCACGAAGGAGCCGTAGACGAAGACCTCGTCGAGCGGCTGGCCGTCCGCCTCGTAGAGGCCCTCGTCGAGCAATGCCGGGCGGTAGCCGTCGAGGAACGGGTCGCCGGGCTGCGGCGCTTCGCGCAGCGGGGTGCGGCGCGAGTGGCACGGTGCGCACGTCTCGAGCTCCGTGCGGGCGGGGCGCGGCGTGCGCAGCCGGGCGATCGGCGCGCCGGGATCGAGGAGCCAATCCTCCGGGCGCACCGGGGGGAAGCGGACCGGGAGCTCGCTTGCAGCGTCGGCCTCCGCCGGAGCGGTCTCGCCGCGGGCGGCGGCTTCGGCCCACGCGACGTGCGCAGATCCGGGTCCATGACACGCCTCGCACGCGACGTCGAGCTCCGCCCAGGTGGTCTCGTAGGCATCGCGTGCCGGGTCGTAGCCTCGGCGCAGCCCCGTGGAATGGCAGTCCGCGCACTGCGTGTTCCAGCGCTGCGACGGGGCGGTCCAGTGCAACACGTCGCCGGGCGGCACGCGCTCATCGGGGTACAGCGAGAACCAGCGCTGACCGCCGGCCGCAGCCGGCCGCGCATCCCACGCGATCCCGAGTGCCTGCACGTGGCCGTTCGGAAAGCGCACCAGGTACTGCTGCAGGGGATCGACGCCGAAGGTCCACGCGACCTCGAATTCGGCGAGTTTGCCGTCCGCGTCCTCGGTCTCGACGAGCGGACGCCCATCGCGCCGGAAGAAGCGGCTCGTGACCCCGAAGTGCTCGAAGCGCGCGTCGTCGAAATCGCCGACGACGCTCTCGGCGCTCGGCTCCTGCATCGCGCGGTCGTGGTGGGAGCCGCGCCAAGCGGCGGTTTCGGCTGCGTGGCAGGCGGCGCAGCGGGCGGTGCCGGCGTAGGTCGGCGGGGCCGGGGCGGGAACCGGTACGGCCGACTCGACGCGCTGGGGTTCGCGGCAAGCGACGCAGAACAGCGCGGCGAAGAGCACGAACGCCGCTCGCGGCGCCGGGCTCCGGAGCCCCGTCGTCCTTGTTTTTCCCGGCATAAAAGGAGCATATCCGGTCCCGAGCGATGGGGTGGCGCGCGATGACAGGACCCGAGCCGCGAACCGGCGCAAAATGCCGTCCGTCCGCCCCCGTAGGAATCTGTTCGAGGAGGAAGGCTGTGGACTTGGGTCGCCCGATCCCCCTGCTGGTGCTGCTCGCGCTGACCGCCGGTGTGGCACTCGGCGCCCGCGCCGAGCCCCCGCCGGCCCCGGATTGGGAGGTCGAGGTGCTCCCGTATGTGTGGGGTCCGAGCATCGATGGCTCGGTCGAGACTCCCGACGGAGGCACGGAGCACTTCGATGTCGGCCTGTCCGACATCCTCGAGGACCTCGATCTCGGTGCGATGGGCCGCGTGAACGCGCGCTGGAAGCGCTGGTTGCTCGTGGTCGACGGTCTGTGGACGAAGCTCGAGCAAGACGTCGACGCCCAGCGGCAACGCGTCCGGCTGGACGCGGAACTCGAAGTCCAGATGGCGCTGGCCCAGGCGCTCGTCGGCGCCCGGATCTTCGCACGACCGGGGGGACTGCTCGGTACCGCCGCTCCCGGAGACGAGCGGGTGTTCGCCATCGACGTACTGGCGGGCGCCAACTACGTCTACCTGTCGGCCGACGTGGAGCTCGACGTCGATCCGGGAGGGCCGATCCTCCCCGGACGCGAACGCGACTTCGGTACCTCGGAGAGCTGGTTCGCCCCGGTCGTGGGCCTGCGGGTCCACAACGACTTCACGGAGCGGGTGCGCCTCGAGACGCTCGCGAGTGTCGGCGGGTTCGGCGTCGGAGACGCCCCGGATCTCTCGTGGCAGCTCACGACGTTGCTGTCGTACCGCTTCACCGACCACTGGCTGGTCTCGGTCGGCCATCGACTGTTCGCGGCAGACGACGATGCCTACGACGTGCAGATGCACGGAGGGATGTTGGGAATCGGCTATCGATTCTGACCGCCGCGGGAACCACCGGGGTCTCGTCGACGCCGCAGGCGGAGCGAGTTCTCGGAAACCAGAGGAGATGCACCGATGAGACTGTCCGCTCTCGTCCTCCGCGCCTGGTTCGGCGAGGCTGCCGCGCTGGCGCTGGCAGCCTCGCCCGCTCGAGCGCAACGGGTCACTCTGGTCAGTTGGGCTCTCCGAGTGCCACGACGACGATCAGCGACCAACAGCTCCCCCCCGCCCAACCGAAGTTCGGAGGCACGATCGAGAAGGACGCCCTCGGCTCGATCCCCTGGTGGGCGCCCCGCGTCGTGCCGCCCGCGGACGCGCCGAACCTGCTGCTCATCATCACCGATGACGCCGGCTTCGGCGTGCCCAGCACCTTCGGCGGCGTGATTCCGACGCCCGCCCTGGACCGCATCGCCGACAACGGGCTGCGCTAGAACCGGATGTTCTCCACCGCGCTGTGCTCGCCGCCGCGCGCCGCGCTCCTCACCGGCCGCAACCACCACTCGTCCGGGTTCGGCGTGATCTCCGAGCAGTCGACCGGCTTCCCCGGCTACAACAGCATCATCGCCAGGGACAAGGCGACGATCGGGCGCGTGATCCAGGCTTTCGAGGACCTGGGGTGGCTCGAGAATACGCTGATCCTCGACTTGAACAAGGACTTCACGCAGAGCGAGAACATCGCTGCGAAGTTTCCCGGGAAGGGTTCAGGAACTGAAGGAGATGCAAGCCGGTCTTCTTGTGGAACCTGCTCGACCTGAATCGCGTCAAGTGGGAGAGCCCGGAACCCCTGACTCCCGGCAAGCACAAGGTCGAGTTCGCGTTCGCGTTCGCGTACGAGGGAAACGGCCCTGGCACGCTGAAGTTCAACAGCTTCAGCAGCGTCGGCCAACCCGGCACCGGGACGTTGCGCGTCGACGGGAAGGACGTCGCGACCCGGCGCATGGAGCGCACGCTGCCGATGATCCTGCAGTGGGACGAGGCCTTCGACATCGGCTCCGATACGCTGACCGGGGTGAACGATGCGGACTACCAGCCGCCGTTCGCCCTGACCGCGGAGCTCGAGAAGCTGACGATCCAGGTCGACCGCCCGCAGCTCTCGCCCGCGGACGTGCAGAAGCTCGAAGCGGCCATGCGCGCCCACAAGGCCAGCGAGTAGTTCGCTTCGCCGGCAGTCCCGAGCACGGCGTCTTGTGACCCGTCCGCCACCGTCGTAGCGTGGGGATCATGAAGGAAGGGTGGGCGAGGCAGATCCGCGTCCTCGGAGCCAGCCGCTACGGACCGTTGCTGCTCGCGCTGACGATTCTCCTGTCGCTCGGCCCTCCCTTGGCCGAGCGGCCTCACGGCGAGTTCGCGATGGCCGTGCTGTTCACCACGCTCATGCTCTCGGCCGCGGCCGCCGTGAGTCATGTCCCGAGGACGCGTCGCCGCCTCCTCGCCTTCGCGATGATCGTGATCGTCGCGGACGCCTCGCTGGCTCTCGATCCCGTGAGGCCGCTGGTCGTCGCCGTCGGCAGCTTGCGAGTCGTCTTTCTCGCCTTCGTGACGATCGCGATCCTGAGCCACATCCTGCGCACCGAGCAGGTGACCTATGACACGATCCTCGGCGGGATCTCCGTCTATCTGCTGATCGGGTTCATCTTCCAGTCCGCGTTCGGGATCGTCGAGGTCTTCCATCCGGGCTCGTTCCTCGCCGGGGACGTCGCCGTCAGCGCACTCCCCGGCGCCGATCGCGCCCATGGCCGCTATTCCGCGCTGGTCTACTACAGCTTCGTGACGCTCTCGACGGTCGGATTCGGCGACATCGTACCGACGTGGTCGCTTCCGCAGTCGCTGTCGACCGCTGAGGCCGTGATCGGGCAGTTGTACCTCGCGATCCTCGTCGCGAGCCTGGTCGGGATGCGCCTCGCTGGAAGGGGGACCGGGCCGGAGGATTCGTGACCCGACGATCCGTCTCCGCGGCTGACACCCGGAGCGGCGTCGTCGAGCGCCTTCGGGTCGTCGTACGGCGCGATCTGAAGTTGCAGCTCGGTGACCTTGGTCCAGACCGCCAACGCCGGCTGGTCAAGTTTCGCCTGCTGTCGCGATCCCTGGCTCGCGGACTGCGTCGCCTGCGCCTGGCCGCTGCGAGCAACGGTGGCGTAGAACTCGTGATCGAGATCCTCGGGAACGAGCCGGGATCCGTCGTAGAGGAGGCGCTTCGCGCCGCCTTCTCGCGGCGCCAGCCAGCTCGACGCGCAGGCGGTCCGGGGCGCCGCAGAACGACGCGGCGCGTGACGCCGAACTCGAGCCTAGGGCCGTTCTCCTGCACGACGTCCCAGACGATCTCGCCTTGCATCGCGAGGCGCTCGGCGCCGGCGATGCGCTCGGTCATCCGAGCGACGACGGCCATCGCCTGCTCGTCGCGGCTCGCCGCGGCCGCCGCGGGTTGTTCGCCGGCAAGCGACGCGAGCGGAACGAGCGCGAGGAGGCTGAGGACGGACGGCCGCGCTCACGCGTCCGAGCCGCGGGAAGCCCGATCGGCGGTTACTGGGTTGCTGATCGACCGGACCCCCCCTTCTGCTCGGACCGGAAGGAGAATCGACAGGTCCGGCGCCCAGGTCGGGTCTGTCATTTCGCTCCAGGGGTCGAAGCCGGAAGCGCCACCAGCATCGCCGCGATTTCGCGGGTCAGGGTCCCGAGGGCAGCACGCTGCGCCGCGACCAGGTCGCCGAATGACACCGACCCCGTCGGCTCCACAACCTGGAAATCCTCGACCGCCAGCGCCTGCCCGTCGCCCGGAGACACGATCGTCCAGCGCGCCCGCAGCGCCACCGACTCGCCCGGGACGCCCTCGAACTCCCGGATGTCGAGGAGCACGCGGTAGTCGAGCCGAAAGGTCGGCTCGTTCGGGAATGCGACGACACGGGGCGTGCCGAGAAGCTCGCCGAGGTCGTCCGCGACGACGCGCAAGACGTCGGTGCGGAGCGAGCCCGCCCAGCGGTGGGCGTTGGAGAGCGCGAGGCGGTGTGCGCCGTCGCGCGTGACGATCTCGTGGCGGTCGAGATAGCGCGGGAACTCGAGTGGTCCGACGGCCAGACCGAGTTCGGGGCGACTCGCCACCGGAATCGTTTCGCCTGCGTCGACGACGCCGAGTGTGTAGTACTGCGTCTTCGGCCCCCCGCCGAGGCAGCCCGCCGCGATCAGCGCCGGGAGCACGAGGACCCACAGGCGCGGGTTTCGATCCGCCATTGCTATTGCTCTCCCCGTCCGAAGATCACCGAACTCGGGTTTCGTTCGATCTGATCCGCCGCGAGGCCGAGCGATCGTGCGGCGTCCGTCAGCTCGTAGAGTGCGCGGCGCAGCTCCCGGTTCAGCGCCGAGTCCGGCGCGACCAGCGCATGGGTCGACGTGAGTGTGCGCTCCGCCTGTTCCAGCGAGGCACGCGCGGCGACGAGCGATGCGCTCAGGTCCGCGCCGATCCGCTCGAACGGGATCTGTTCGAGCCGCTTCACCACGCTCGTGAGAGTCGCGGTGATCTCCTCGAGCGGGGTCGGGATCGTCGGGAACACCGGATAGGGCTGCTGCCAGATGATCTCGGCGGGTTCGGCGTCTTCGTGCATGTCGAGCGCCACGGTGAGCTGACCGGTGAGCAGGTTGCCGCTCTTGAGCTGCGCGCGCAGGCCCGCGGCGACGAGCGCGTCCAACCGCTGGCGGCGCTCGTCGGGCCGCAGGTGGCCGCCGAAGCGCTGGGGCTCGATCTCGAGCACGACCGGGATCCGGAACTCCCGCTGTCCTGGGTCCAGCTCGAGCCGGACGTCCCGCACCTGTCCGGCCCGGATGCCCCGGAACTCGACCGGCGAGCCGGGTACGAGTCCGCGCACCGACTGGTCGAAGTACACGATCCACTCGGTCTTCTCGGTGTAGATCTCGCGCTGCGTCGCCGCGCGGTTCTCGTACAGGGGAAACACGGCGCCGTCATCGGCGCGCGCGCCGCCGCCGCGCTCCGGCGTCTCGAACGCGATGCCGCCGATGAGGATGCTGACGATCGACTCGGTATCGACGCTGACCCCGTCCGCGCCCATCGAGAAGTCGATGCCGCTCGCGTTCCAGAAACGCGTGCCGGCATGGATCCGTTCGTCGTGCGGCGCGTCGACGAAGATCTGAATCTCCACGAAGTCGCCCGAGGGATCGAGTTCGGACGCCACGACTTGCCCGACGCGGATGCTCCGAAAGAACACCGGCGCCCCCACCTCGACGGAGCCCGCTTGGTAGGAATGCAACACGAAGTGCCGGCCGGGCTCGTCGATCGTCACGACGGGCGGGGCCTCGAGTCCCTGGAACTCGCGGATCGGCTTGCCCTCGCGCACCGGGTCCAGCCCGATGTAGGCGCCCGAGAAGATCGTGTCGAGGCCAGACACCTGCCCACCCGCCACGCGCGCCCGGACCACCCAGAAGCGCGTCCCCTCGCGCAGATACCCCTCGGCGCCGTTCACCATGCGCGCGCGGCAAACCACGTGCGAGAGGTCGTCGGCGAGCCGGATCTCCTCGACCACTCCCAGCTCCACGGACTTGTACTCGATCTTGGTCTTGCCGGCCTCGAGGCCGTCGGCCGTCGCGAACCGGATCGTGATCTGCGGACCGCGTTCGGAGAAGGTGCGCCACGCGACGTAGCCGCCGACCAGCGCTGCGATCAGCGGAATCAGCCAGACGATCGAAGGACGCCGCCGCGTGTCGATCACGGCCTCGGCGATGGCGGCCGGCGGAGCGCCTCCGGAATCTCGTTCGCTCATGTTCTCCTCGCTGCGCTGCGGTCCCAGAGGAGCCGCGGATCGAAGGATTCAGCCGCCAGCATCGTGAGGACGACGACGGCGCCGAAGAAGACGGCTCCCGTCTCCGCCTGGATCGTCGCGAGCGAGCCGAGCCGGACCAGTGCGACCAGGATCGTCACGACGAAGATGTCCACCATCGACCAGCGACCGATCGCCTCGGTGATGCGATAGAGGCGCGTCCGCTCCGCGGGGCGCCAGCTCGAGCCGCGCCGGACGGAGATCAACAGGTACGCGAGGATCACGAGTTTCAAGATCGGGACGAACACGCTGGCCGTGAACACGACCACGGCCAGCGGCCACATGCCGTGCAGGAGCAGATACACCACCCCGCTCATGATCGTGTCGGATTGCGCCTTGCCGAGCGACGTCACGGTCATGATGGGCAGCACGTTCGCCGGCACGTAGCAGAGCGCGGCCGCGAGTACGAGCGCCGTGGTCCGCTCGAGACTGCGCGGCTTGCGGGCGTGCAGCGGGGCGTCGCAACGCGGACAGCGGGCGCCGTGACCGGACGTGCCGGGCAGCCGGCACAGCAGACGGCAGTCGTGGCACGTGGCGCAGGAGGCGGCGAGCGCCGTGGCCGGGGACGCCGTCATCGCCGGACCTCGAGCCGTTCCCAGACGGCTTCGGGATCGAGCGAAGCCATCGCGCCGGCGAGCACGACGATCAGCAGCGCGAACGCATAGATGGCGAGGCCCGGGATCACGTCGGCCATGCCGACGAGTTTCGTTACCGCCACCAGGATCCCGACCAGGAACACCTCCATCATGCTCCACGGCTGGACCCGTCGAAGCAGGCGGAACGCGCGTGCCATCTGCCACGGGATCCGGCCCAGTTGGATCGGGAGCAGGACATAGAGCAGCAGGGAGATCTGGAGCATCGGGGCCAGGACGGTGGTCGCGAGGACCAGTGCGGAGATCTCGGGAAGGCCTTGCTCGTAGAGATCCAGGACTCCGGTGATCAACGTCGTTTGCGTGACCTGTCCCCGCATCTCGAAGGAGAGGAACGGGAACGCCTGGGCCACGACGAAGAGGACCGCCGCGGCGAGCGAGAGCGCCAGCGTTCGCTCGATCGTATTGCGTCGCCGCTGGCGGAGAATCCCCCTGCAACGGGTACAACGAGCAGAGTCGCCTTCCGGAACGGGCGGCAGGTGCAGCAGGAGATCACAGTCGTGGCAGGCGATCAGGGACAAGTGGGACCTACTCTAGCCGGAATTCGCTGCGGCGATCCGCGGAATCCGCCGCATGAGTTCCGGCACGTCTTCGTGTTCCGCTCGTCAGCGGCATCCCGCTGGCGGATCGGAAACGCTCAGGCCGCGAGAACCGACTGCGGGGGCCATCTGGTACCCTCCCCGCGCTTCGGCACGAGGAGGCCGACGATGGAGCGCCGTTGCCCAGTTCCCCCCTGATCGCCATCCCGCTGCTCCGGGCGAGCAGCGCGCGGCCGCTGTTCCGGTTCGTAGAAGGCGGCGGGACGGCTTTGCGTCCTTTCCGGGACCGGCTCCAGCCTGCGTTTCGCGGCGGAGAGTCGCTGCTGCCACTTGCCTTCGTGGGCTCTGTGTTCGAAGACGTCGCCCGAAGCGCCGGGCTCGAGGACGTCGGGTTCCGCATCGGCCTCGAGACCCCCGTCGAGACGTTCGGGGCGTGGGGCGGGCTCATCGCGCGCTCCCCGACCGTCGGTGCCTTCCTCGACGCGGCACTGGAGAACTACCGACACTTCAATACCGGCTACTGCCTGTGGACCGTCGTCCGGGGAGACGATCTGTGGATCTACCACCGGTATGGCCGAGCCCTCCGGCGCGGGCGCGCACACGTGATCGATCTCACGCTGGCGATGTGGCTGGCGGCGTTTCGCCGGATGCTGGGGCCCGCATGGCGGCCCCGCGAAATCCATCTGGAGGGGGAGCCCCCGCGCCATGCGCGCCAGATCGAAGCGCTCGCGACCCATCGGGTCTGCTACCGACAGCCGACGCTGGCGCTGGTTTTGCCGCGCGACGTCTTGGCCCGGCCGACGGGGATCGCGTCGGTTGCGCCGGTGGCCTTCCTCGAGGCGGACGACCCCGCCTCCGACTTCGCGGGATCCGTCCGACAGGCCGTCGTGTCGCTGCTGCGCCTCGGCGTTGCCGACCTGCCGAATGCGGCGGCAGCGGCGGGAATGAGCGAGCGATCCTTCCAGCGGCATCTCGCCGACGTCGGCCTTCGCTTCGGTCGGCTCGTCGAGGAGGCACGGTTCGAGGTGGCGCGCGCGCTGTTGGCGGACGGCGCGCTTCGCGTGATCGACGTCTCGACGGAGCTCGGCTACGCCGACTCGGCGAACTTCACGAGGGCGTTTCGCCGCTGGACCGGCGTCTCGCCGCGACAGTTCCGGCGCACGGCGGCCGGCCACGCAAGCGAGCCGCTCGTGGTCTCGCTCCGCGGGTGATACCCGAGCGGCGGGCGTTCGATCCGGCCGACCTGCGCCATCGCGCCACGTTCCGTCGAGGCCTCGCGCTGTTCGCGGCCGGTTCGTACCACGAGGCCCATGAATCGTTCGAAGAGCTGTGGCGGGGATGCGGACGGCGAAGCGCCGAGGGGCGGTTGCTCCAGGCGCTGGTGCAGCTGTGCGCATCCGAACTCAAGCGGCGGGCCGGCGGTCCCGCGACAGCGCGGCTGGCAGCGCGCGCGGCCGGCCACCTCGAGGCTCTGCCGGAGGTCGTGCTCGGCGTCCGCGCGGCGGAGCTGGCAGTCCGGATCCGGAGCCCGGAGCGGCCGGTCCGGATTCCGCTCGCGAATCCGCTGGACGCCCCGGGCGAGCTCGGATAGTCTGCCACCAGACTGAACAAAACTTCAGCGAGTGAAATGAACTTCAGTTCGACCCGCACCGATGACGCTGTGGCGAGTTCCAACAGCCCGGCAACGCGCCGTGCCCCCGACGAGGCCGCCGGGGCTCCTGCGCGCCAGCGCGCCGAGACCCGGAAGCGGCTCGTCGCGGCCGGCACGGAGCTCTTCGCGCGCGAAGGCCTGCACCGGACGACGTCCACGCAGATCGCGCGCGCGGCGGGTGTCGCCGCCGGCACGTTTTATCTCCACTTCGCCGACAAGCAGGTGCTCTTCCGCGAGATCGCCTTCGCCGCGCTGGTCCAGCTCCGGTCGCGGCTCGCGGAGGCCAGTGCCGCGGCCGGCACGGATCCGGGCGCGCAGCTGCCGGCGCGGATGCGCGCGCTCGTCGACTTCGCCGAGACCCAGCGACCCCTCGTGCAGATCCTCTTCGGTCGCGGCGACGAGGCCGCGCTCGGCGAGGAGCTGCTCGACGAGCTCTTCCCGGGCGTCGAGGCCCGGTTGCGCGAGCGCATCGACGAGGGTCTCGCCGATCCCGGCCTGCACCCGGCCGTCGCCGCGCGGGCGTTGCTGGCGATGTGGTCGCGCGTCGTCGCTTGGTGGGTCGAAGACCCGAGCCGCGCGTCGCGAGAGGACGTCGTCGAGACGCTGGTCCGTCTCCACCCGATCCACAGAAGTGTCACACGGACCTGAACGCATACCCCCCCACCCCCCCAACGCGAAGCGCGAAGAGCCGCACTCGAAGCGCTGCCGCCGCAGGAGATCGCATCGACCATGGCCGACCACATCACCCACGATTCCATCTACGACACCGTCGACCGCGACGACTTCGACGCGATGATCGAGATCGATCGCTACGCGCGCCGAACCGGCGCCTTCGACGAGATCATCTCGGCGACCGAGGATCACTTCTGGGATCCGCTCGATCCCGCGTACGTCGATTTCTCGCAGCCGTTCGACATGAAACACGACACGATCATGCCGCGCGACTTCACGATCGAGCTGAACTGCGCCGTCGCGGATCGGCTCGATGAAGGCCAGAAGATCGCCCTCGCCAACGAGGTCACGCGCTTCAGCCTGTCGCAGATCCTGCACGGCGAGCAGGGCGCGTTGTCGCTGTCGGCGAGCCTGTGCCACGTGCTCTACGACCCGGGCGCGCAGGAGTACGCGGCCAACCAGGCGCGCGAGGAGGCGCGCCACGTGACCGCCTTCTCGCAGTACGTCGGTGCGCGCTGGGGCACGCCGCTGCCGGTGGGGCAGACGCTCGGCGAGCTGATGAACGAGCTGGTCGTGGCGCCCGAGGTGTACAAGAAGCTGATCGGCATGCAGATGCTGATCGAAGGCCTTGCGATGGGCGCGTTCGCGACGCTGCACAGCAAGACCAACGACCCGCTGCTGCGCCGCACCGTCCAGCTCGTGATGACCGACGAGGCGTTCCATCACAAGTTCGGCCGGATCTGGGCCAAGCGCACCGTGCCGAAGCTCAGCGAGGAGGAGCACGAGAAGGTCGAGCTGTGGGCCGCGTCGTGCTTCCACAAGATCTTCATGAACCTGGTCAACGCCGAGCAGAAGCAGGCGATCTATCCGAAGTACGGCTTCGACTGGAACTTCGTGCGCGCCTCGGTGATGGAAGCCTTCAACGACGACGATCGGCGCCGGATGATGAAGGAGAACACCAACATCTTCCGCGTGCTGATCAAGACGCTGCTGCACGGCGGCATCATCACCGAGCGCACGCGCCATCTGTACGAGGCGTGGGTCGATCTCGGGCAGCTCGAACAGGAGCCCGACGGCGTCGTCGGCGACGCGATCGCCGAGGACGCGATGGTCGAGCTGCGCGAGATCAACGGCCAGAAGCGCAAGAAGATCGGTCGCGCGTTCAAGGAAATGGCCAGGGCCCGGCAGTAGCGGCCCGCCAGAAGGCCCCCAGGGAGCGGCTCGAGGAATCTCGCGAGCCGCGACGGGTTTCCCTATGTTGCGCGACTCATTGACTCGCGGATCGACACCAGTCCGCAGCTCGGCCCAGAACGGGCCTCGAACCGGCCGAGAACCGGTCCAGAAAGGAACGACCCCCATGAGTGACATCCGATTCGACGGCAAGGTGGCCCTGATCACGGGCGCCGGCGGCGGCCTCGGCAAGACCTACGCGCTGCAGCTCGCTTCGCGCGGCTGCCAGGTCGTCGTCAACGACCTCGGCGGCAAAACCGACGGCACCGGCGGCGGCTCCAGCATGGCCGACCAGACCGTGAAGGAGATCACCGAGGCCGGTGGCAAGGCCGTCGCGAACTACGACTCGGTGGCGACACCCGAGGGTGGCAAGGCGATCGTGCAGACCGCCATCGACAACTTCGGCCGCATCGACATCGTCATCAACAACGCCGGCATCCTGCGCGACAAGACGTTCATCAAGCTCGAGCCGCAGGACCTCGAGGCGGTCGTCGACGTGCACCTGAAGGGCGCCTTCTTCGTGACGCAGCCGGCGTTCGCGAAGATGAAGGAGCAGGGCTACGGCCGCATCGTCTTCACCGCGTCCAACGCCGGCCTGCTCGGAAACTTCGGGCAGACCAACTACGGCGCGGCGAAGATGGGCCTCGTGGGCCTCAGCAACGTGCTGTCGCTCGAGGGCGCCAAGTACAACATCAAGTGCAACGTGCTGGCGCCGGTGGCGCGCACGCGCCTCACCGAGGATCTCCTCGGCCCGCTGGCCGAAGCGCTCGACCCGGAGTGCGTGACGCCGCTCGTCACCTACCTCGTGTCCGAGGCTTGCCAGGAAACCCACTCGATCTGGTCCGTCTGCGGCGGCCGCTACGCCCGCATGTTCGTCGGACTCACGCGGGGCTGGTTCGCCGGCAAGGACGCCAAGGCCACCCCGGAGCAGGTGCGCGACCACGTCGGCGAGATCCGCAACACCGACGGCTACATCATCCCCGACAGCATCGCCGACGAGCTGAAGCTGGTGATGGAGCTGTTCAAGGGCTGACCGATCCGGGTGCGCCCCGCCAAAGCGGGGCGCACCTGATCCGGCCGCGCCCATCCCAGCACCCACCCCCAACCGGCGTCCGGCAAGCGAGGCCCTGCGAGCGCGCAGCGAGGCGCAGCCGAGCGAAGTTCATCAGGCCGGGCGTCCGGCAAGCGCCGGTCCCCCGGCGCGCGCAGCGAGGCGCAGCCGAGCGAAGTTCATCGAGGTTCAGCTTGCGTCGAGCAGCGCGTCGAGGCGCGGCCAGTCGATCGAGGTTTGGGCCGCGAAGGCGCGCAGCAGCAGCTCGCGGTCGCCGCTGGCGGCCTCGTCCGCGGCGGCTTTGCGAAACGCCGCAACGGCGTCGCGCAGCTTCTCGGCCTCCGGTTCCTCCGGGTCACCGGTGAGCGTTCCCTTGTCGTGCTCGATGCCGATGGCGTCGAGCCACTCGACGAGCAGCTCGTTGCGGCATTCGAGGAAGTAGACGGCGAGCAGCTCTTCGGCGATGGGCGCCGACGCGACGCGCGATAGCGCCTTCCGGATCCACTCGGCGCGTCGCTCGGGCGGTTGCTTCTGGACGAACACCGGGCGTGCCTTGATGGCGCCTGCGGTCAGGCCCATCGCCTGCGCCCAGGCGACGGGAGCCTTCTCCTTCAGTGTGTCGAGGAGGATGCGGGCCTGTTCGGGCGTCATCGCGGCAAACAGCTGGTTCGGGCGCACGGGAACTCGTTGCTCCTACGGGCATTACCGTTCCGTAGGTGTAGCAGGAATGCCCGGCGGCCTCGACCTCGGCGGGGCCGACCTGGATGGATCCATGCAACACGTCCGCGAACTTCGGGCTTCCGGTCCGTTCGCGACCGTCACGCCGCGTCGGCATCGCGCGCGACGGCGGCGGGATCCCGGGCGCGGCGCGGGCGCCGGCTGCCGATGATGGAACGCAGCCCGAGGTCATAGCTGACGTAGTGGTAGACCCAGTTGACGAAGACGACGAGGCGATTGCGGAAGCCGGCCAGGAAGACGAGGTGCGCGACCAGCCACATCCACCACGCGAGCCGGCCGGCGAGCGGGACGCCGAACACCACGGCGACGGCGCGGTTGCGGCCGATCGTCGCCATCGTGCCCGGGTCGCGGTAGCGGAACGGCCGCGGCTCCCCGCCGGCGAGCCCGCGCACGAGGTTGTCCGCAACGCAGCGGCCCTGCTGGATCGCCGGCTGCGCGACCTGGGGCAGGGACTCTGCTCCCTGGACGAGTGCGAGATCGCCGATCACGAACACGTCCGGGTGTAAGTCGAGCTGAAGCGTCGACGAGACCGGCACGCGGCCGCCGCGGCCGAGGGGGACGTCGAGCTCTGCTCCCAAGCTGGCGCCGCGGATGCCGGCGGCCCAGGCGACCGTGTGTGCGCGCAGCCGTTCGCCGCCGCGCAGCCGCACGCCGGCTTCGTCGACGGCCTCCACGATCGAGTCGAAGCGGACCTCGACGCCCAGCTCCGTCACCTGCTCGAGTGCGCGACGCGTCAGCGGCTCGGGAAACGCGCCGAGCAAGCGGTCTCGCCCCTCGACGAGTACGACGCGCATGGCACTCGCGAGTCCCGGGAAGTCCCGGGGCACGACGTGCCGGCGCATCTCGCCGAGCATCCCGGCGAGCTCGACGCCGGTCGGGCCGCCGCCGACGACGACGAAGCCGAGCAGCGCTTCCCGCTGCGCCGCGTCGTCCGTCTGCGCCGCGCGTTCGAGACAGCCGAGCACGTGGTTGCGCAGCGCGATGGAATCCTCGACGTGATGGAGCGGAAAGGCCCGGGCCTCGGCGTCGGCGTTGCCGTAGTACTCGGTCGTGCTGCCGGCGGCGAGGACCAGCTTGTCAAAGCGGATGTCGCTGCCGTCGGCGACGCGCAGCGTGCGCGTGGCGAGGTCGACGTTCCGCACGTCGGCCATCCGGAAGCGCGCATTCGGGAGCTTGCGCAGGATCGAGCGCACCGGGTGACTGACGTCCTGGGCCGACAGCCCCGATGTCGCGACCTGATAGAGCAGCGGCAGGAACGCGTGGTAGTTCTCGCGGTCGACCACCAGCACGTCGACCGGGGCGTCGCGCAGACCGCGCGCCACCGCGAGACCGCCGAAGCCGGCGCCGACGACGACCACGCGCGGCCGGACGCCGTCGCTGCCGACGGGCCGCAGCCAGGCCTCGCGCGCTGCCGTTGCCATCGTGAGGACGATCAGTGCCGACACGGCGGAGTGCAGACCGGTGACCTCGACCGGGAGCCCCAGCTGGACGTTCGCGATGCCGATGCCCGCCTGCGCGATCACCAGCAGGAAAGCAATGCGGAGCGGGCGGAACAACCCCGCGTGTCGGCGCGTGGCCCAGACGGTGGCGCCGAGCACGAGGAGGACCAGGTAGCCGTTGCTGCGGTGCGCCAGGTGCAGGCCGACGGCGCCGCGCCACGACGGGAACCAGACCCCGCCGTTGCAGGTCGGCCATTCCGGGCAGGCCATGCCGGCGTAGTTCGACGCGACGAGACCGCCGAGCGTCACCTGAAGCACCACGAGCGCGCAAGCGAGCCAAACGCTGCGGCGCAAACCGGTCGGTAGCGCGGGCCGCGGTCGCCGCGCGGTGCCCTCGCGCAGCGCCAGCGCGATCAGCAGGACGATCGCGGCGAATGCATTTCCGAACAGCAGGTGCGCCGTGACCGTCGAGAAATGCAGCCGCAGCAGCACGGTCAGCCCGCCGAGCACGATCTGCGCGATCAGCACCACGCCGCCCGCGACGAGCAGGCCGCGCAGGGGGCGATCCGATCCGGTTGCGCGCCAGGCGAGCGCAGCCAGCGCCGCATAGGTGAGCGCGATGCCGCTCGCGTAGTAGCGGTGCCCCACCTCCCAGGCGACCTCGAAGTCGAACTCGGGGACCCAGACGCCGAAGCAGCGCGGCCAGTCCGGACACGCGAGCCCGGCGTCGTGCACGCGGACCAAGGCTCCGATCACGAGCTGCGCGAACGTGAACGCCAGCAGCACGAAGAAGCCGCGCGCGAGGCTGTGGAGGCGCTGCTCGGCCGGGCGCGGCGACGCCTGCACCGGCGCCGTCGGTTCCACTGCCGAGGAAGGGGTTTCGCGCATCGAGAACCTCGGGCGGAGGCTAAGGAATCAAGGTAGGGCCAACAACCGGCTCCGACCCCACCGGCTGCGCCGCCGTCAAGCCCCGCGTGCAACCGGCCGATGATGGGGCATGCTCGGAGTCGCCGTGTCCCGCTCCCATCCGTCGTCCGATGATCCGTTCCATCTGCGAGACTTCCTCGCGCGTGCGACGTCGCTTGCGTCGGATCACGCCGTTGCCTCGGTCCTGGTCGGGCTCGCGGCGGCCGAAGGCGACCGTTTGTTTCCCGATCTGGTCTCCTTCATCGAGAGCGAGCTGCGCGTCGAGGACGCCGTGTTCCGGCTGACGCGCGATCGCGCGCTGCTCTTCCTCGCCGACGTCGCGCCCGAGCAGGCGCGTTCCGTCGTCGAGCGCCTCGTCCACGGCTTCCAGCGCGAGTTCCCGGCCGCCGACGCGCCAGGAGTCCGGATCCGCTACTTCGATGTGTTGCCCGGCACCCTCGAACTCACCGTCAAGCAGGTGCTCCCGGAACTCTTCGCACCGGCGATTCCGATCGGCGACTGAACCGTCGCTTCGCCGTTCAGCCGAGTTCGACGCGCAGCGCGTCCTCGAGCTGCGCGAACTCGAACGGGAAGCCGAGTTCGAGCGCGCGTTTCGGGAGGACGCGGCGCGAGCCGAGCAGCTCTCCGGCCATCTCGCCGAGCGCCACTTT